>CANJVG010000056.1 GCA_947478005.1 Bacteroidota bacterium | reverse complement strand
TACAGCAACTCATTTCCATTCCTTCTTTCAGCAAAGAAGAAAGTGGCACAGCCGATTTGATGGCTGCATTTCTCCAGGCAAGAGGCTGTGCTGTTTTCAGAAAGGGAAATAATGTTTGGTCGAAGAATAAATTCTATGACGAGAGCAAACCAACGCTCTTACTCAACTCGCATCACGATACGGTAAAGCCAAACAGCGCATACACCCGCCATCCTTTCGAACCAACAGTAGAGGATGGAAAACTTTACGGCCTTGGCAGCAACGATGCCGGTGGCCCTTTGGTAACTCTGCTTGCTGCGTTTCTGCATTTCGATGAACGAAACGATTTGCCTTTCAATCTCATTTACGCGGCCACTGCCGAAGAAGAAATTTCGGGCAAGGGCGGAGTGGAAAGTATAGTGGCCGACTTGGGCAATGTGCAACTGGCCATAGTTGGCGAACCAACCTTAATGAAAATGGCGGTGGCCGAACGCGGCTTGCTGGTGCTCGATTGCACGGCCAGGGGCAAAGCCGGTCATGCCGCCCGCAACGAAGGTGTGAATGCGATTTACGAAGCCATCAAAGACATCGAATGGTTTCGAACCTATCAGTTTGAAAAAACTTCGGAATGGCTCGGGCCTGTTAGTATGAATGTAACCCTCATTAATGCCGGCACGGCACACAATCAGGTTCCTGCCGAGTGCAGTTTTGTGGTGGATGTTCGTTTGAATGAATGCTACACGCATCTGCAAGCCTTGGAGATTATTGGCCGGCATGTAAACTGCGAAGTGAAAGAACGCAGCACCCGTATCAAGCCTTCGGGTATTGAACTGACGCATCCGATAGTGCTTGCTGCAAAAGATTTGCAAATAGATTTGTATGGCTCGCCCACCACTTCCGACATGGCGCTGATGCCCTGGAAGGCCGTGAAGATGGGCGCCGGTGATTCGGCCCGCTCACACAGTGCCGATGAATTTATTTATGTCCACGAACTGGAAGATGGCCTTCGCATTTACATCGAACTGATCGAACAATACGCTCAACAACTTAAAACCGCACACGCATGAAACTCTGGCAAAAAGGCGAACTGAAACAAGACGACAAAGCCCTTGTTACCGAAAAATTTACGGTGGGCAACGACCGCATCTGGGATATGCGCCTTGCGCGTTTCGATGTGCTCGGTTCATTGGCTCATGCCGAAATGCTGTTGAACGTAAACCTTCTTTCTGCCGATGAATTTGCCTCTATCAAAAAAGGGTTGGAAGAAATTCTTACCACCATTGATGCCGGAACATTTATACTCGAAGAGCATTCCGAGGATATTCATTCGCAGGTAGAAAAAACATTGACAGAGAAAATTGGCGATGCCGGCAAACGTTTGCACACCGGTCGCTCGCGAAACGACCAGGTGTTGGTAGACATAAAGCTTTACCTCAAACATACCCTCCAACAAACTTCTCAGCAAGTATTGCTTTTGTTCAACAAACTGCAGCAGTTGAGCGAACAGCATAAAAACAATTTGCTGCCCGGCTACACGCACTTTCAATTAGCCATGCCATCCTCCTTCGGGTTGTGGTTTGGTGCCTATGCCGAAAGTCTGGTGGATGATATGGAGCTGCTGCTGGCTGCTTATAAAATTGCCGATAAGAATCCGTTGGGCTCGGGTGCCGGTTATGGTTCTGCCTTTCCGCTCAACCGAACACGGACTACCGAACTGCTGGGTTTTGCGGAAATGAATTACAACTCGGTGTATGCGCAAATGACGCGCGGCAAGGCCGAGAAGGCAACGCTTGCCGCTTTTGCTTCCGTGGCCTCCACCCTTTCGCGCTTTGCTTATGATGTGTGTTTGTATATGAACCAGCAGTTTGCTTACCTCTCGTTCACCGACTCGCTGACCACCGGCAGCAGCATCATGCCGCACAAAAAAAACCCCGATGTGTTCGAACTCATCCGCGCCAAGTGCAACCGCCTGCAGGCTGCCCCCAACGAAATGACCTTGCTCTGCAACAATCTGCCTTCGGGTTACCATCGCGATATGCAACTGACAAAAGATATTCTCTTCCCCGCCATCGATACTTTGCAGGAATGCCTGACCATGCTGCTCTTCTCCTTAGAGGAAATAAACGTGCGTCCGGATATTTTGAACGATGACCGGTTTAACCCCTTGTTCAGTGTAGAAGAAATAAACAAGCTGGTGGTAGGCGGCATGCCCTTCCGCGATGCTTACAAAGTGGTGGGCAATTCCATTAACGAAGGAACCTTTAACCCCGAACGAAAACTGCTGCACACACACGAGGGAAGCATCAACCGTTTGTGCAATGAGGAGATTAAGAGGATGATGGAAGTGGTGATGAGTCGATTATCTACTCAGCAAAGTATCTAAGCTGCATTAGCTACGCCAATAGCGCAAGGCACAATAGGTATTTGATAATGCCTATTGTCTATTCGATTTGAAGCCGAATTGTTTGGCGCCTATGCTTGGAAGTAATCGTAAGCAGATAAGTTCCATTATGCAGGCCTTGAGTATTTACTTGGATAGATGGGCTGACTTCTTTATTATCTAAAGTGTTTTGATAAACTAAACGGCCAGGCAGGTCTACTATTTCGATTTTGCTGAGGACCGTAGTTTTATCTTCTGCCGAGATCATAAATTGTCCCTTGCTTGGGTTGGGGAAGATGGAGAAGGAAGAAGACGTTATGGCATTGATTCCTGTCGTGTTTAAATTGACTGTCAGACTGTTTGAAAGAGCTGAACAACCATCAGCATTGAAGGCTTCTACCTGATAGATGCCACTGCTGATTGCTATATAAGTTTGTGAGTTGGCCGATTGTATAGGCTGTCCGTTTAGCAGCCATTGGTAACCGGCCGCGGGCGTTGAAGATAGGGCGGAGTCGAGGCCTGTAATTAGAGGGTTAGGAAGTTGGCTGACTGTGACATGAATGGTGGGGCTGGTTATAGTGTGCGGAATGGCGCAGCCTGCACTGCTTGTGAACTTGCAGCTTACCGAGTAATTGCTACCAAGGGCAAACGTACTGAAGGTTGGGGCATTGGTACCGGTATTTGTGCCGTCAATTTTCCATTGATAGGAGGGGAGGTTTCCTCCATTGGTGGAAATGGATGTGAAGGGTAGTATAGTACCAGAACACACGGTTGTATCCGAAGATGGATTGACGTTAAAAGAAGCAGCTAGAACGCTGTCGACATGAATGACTACCTGAGCGGTGTCGCTAATGCAACCCAAAGAGGCGCCAATCACCGAGTAGGCTGCATCGGTTGCAGGATTTGCTTTCATGGTGCCAGCATTAGAATAAATTAGGCCGGGAGCTGGAAACCAATTGTAGAGGTTGGCTCCGGATGCGGTAATGGATGCGGTGTCTCCCAGGCATAAACCAAAGGTATCGGCACTTAATTGCAAAATCGGTTTGGGATGAACGGTGATGTAGGCAGGCATTATTAGTGTATCGGCCCCCATTTGGTTCGCGGCAATTAATACTGCATCATAAACACCGGCTGTGGTATAGGTAACCAACGGGCTGGATGAAACGGAACTGGATGGTGTGCCTCCGGGAAAAGACCAGGAGATGGAGGTAGGCAAATGGGAGGTTAAATCATTAAATGCAATAGAGTCTCCGGGGCAGATGGCAGTAGGAGTGGCGCTCATGGCGCTAACGGGTTTATAAACCCAACAATCGGTAATAGCCGTGGCAGTGGCGCTTGCACCGGCATAAGGAAGTGCGTACATATCCTCCATCGTGCGCAGCACGTTATTATGATTAATGGTTTCGTTATACTGACCCTGCTTTACCATTTGTCCGATAAAAATGGTAGCAATTTGATTGCTGCTTACCAGGCCGTCATCTTCATCGAAGGTTATTGTGAGCAGGCTGTTGTGCGCTTTAGCCCACTGTGCATAGCCATCTATGTTTTGTTGTAACCAAACATCCGCCTGATTAATGGTTCCATCATGCATATCATGTTGTTGGTTAGGTATTACAAAACTAAGTGTAGGTAAATTGTTGTAGTTGGTAGGGAAACTGGTGAAGGGTTGATGCAGCGCTGACGGAATACCATTCGTTGCACCATCGAGCCAGTTGACCCATGGGGCATGCTTGCGGTAGTAAGCACCTGAATTGTCGCCTGTGTATCCAACCGAAGGAAGGTCTTCGGAATAACCGGTGAACGTACGTCCGTTTTGTAATAGAGAGGCACCCAGATTGCGTGAACTAAAAGGAAGCAGAAACGATACAGGCGTGAGGTCAAGAATAACGTTTTGGTTGTCGCCCGAGAAGATGTACATGTAGTTTGGCTGGCTCGGATGAGTAACTCCAAATGATTGAGTAAAGAGGGCGCCAAAAGAATCGTTGGCAAGACTGTTGATGTAAGGCGCATCTGCCGAGCCGATAATACTGGAGTAACCATGATTTTCGAGCATCACCACTACTACATGGTCGGGGGTAGGAACCAACTGAGAAGAGCAGTTAGTTTGCCAAAGCAAGAGGAACGATAGGGATAGAATGATGGATAGGAATTTCACGTTCATGGCTTCTATAAGTTTTTGCAAAACTGAGATGTAGAGAATAATTTGTAATGAAAATTGAGCGGCACGAATGTAGCTAAACTAAAAAGCCCCGACAAGGACAGTTTATTTTGAAACGAAGCTACTGTCGGTTTCCCAACGGCTTAGCACGACTATGAACTATAGCCTGCAGCGGTCACACTTTATTTACACTGAGCCTGCTGCATTAATTCCAACGCCTTGCCGGTGATGGCATGTTGCTGAAAATCTATTTTGACTAAATAGCCCTGTGCCCGCAGGCCCCGTTCATAAGCTTTATGATTATAATCATAAAGCTTATCGAAAATTCATTGACACCTTTGTAGCTCAAATTGTATTGGGGAAATCGAAACCTTAGTGTATGTTCACACCAAAAGTGCAAAACAATATCAATAGCGATACGATGATGGCCTCCCTTTTTGCGAATACTACCGAAGGGATAGTGTTAGCTGATCGTGGGGGTAGAATCGTATTAGTGAACCCTTGTGGCGAAAGGATGTTTGGGTTTTCAAAAGACGAAATGATTGGTCAACCCATTGAGATATTATTACCAGAAAATATTCGTCACAAACATGTTCACCACCGCGAAGCATTTCATGCCCATCCCGTAAATCGCTCGATGGGGGCCGGCAGAGATTTATTTGCTAGGCGAAAAAACGGAGATGTTTTTCCTGTTGAAATTAGTTTAAGCCATTATTTGCTTAATGACGAGACCTTTGTAATCGCTTTCGTGATAGACATATCTGTTAGAAAGCAACATGAAGAGGTTCAGCGGAATCAGCAAAAAGAACTGGAGCGCGTTACTAACGAAATAAAAAAACTGAATGGCGAACTGGAACAAAAGATTCAGGATCGCACCATGATGTTGCGCGAGACCCTTGCACAGTTAGAAACATCAAAAGAAGAACTGGAATTGGCACTCGAAAGAGAAAAGGAACTGGGCGATTTAAAATCGCGTTTTGTTTCTACAGTATCGCATGAATTTCGCACACCGTTGGCTGCTGTGCTTTCATCGGCTTCCTTATTGGGCAAATACACCAAAGCGGAGGAACAGGATAAAAGAGACCGCCACATAGCCCGTATTAAGGAAGGTGTGAAACACCTGAACGATATGTTGGGCGATTTGCTCTCGCTGGGAAAATTGGAAGAAGGTTTAATTGAACCATCAAAAGAACTCCTTCACTGCGAAGATTTTATGGTTGATTTTATAAGCGATATGAAAGAGATTTCAAAGCCGGGTCAGCAAATAAAATTTACTCATTCTGGTAACCCTGAAGTTTTCTCCGACAAACGGTTAATTAAAAATATCCTGCTCAATTTAGTATCCAACGCGATTAAGTTCTCGCCCGAATATTCCACTATTGAAATTGCATGCACCTCGGCTAAAGATCAACTTATTTTATCGGTTAAAGATGCGGGCATTGGTATTTCAGAAGAAGATCAGCAGCATCTGTTTGAACGTTTTTTTCGCGCTCGAAATGCACAAAACATACAAGGTACTGGCTTAGGATTGCATATTGTATCTAAATATATTGAATTGCTCAAGGGGCAAATCCGTCTTACAAGCGAAGAAAATAAAGGAACTACATTTACCATTACATTACCCTCAAAACCTTAAACCACAAAGACCATGAGTAAGAAAATTGTATTGATTGAAGACAACAAGGCAGTGCGCGAAAACATTGTTGAAATTCTTGAATTAGCCGAATATGAAGTGCATGCTTCCATAAACGGTAAGAAGGGTGTTGACTTAGTACAAAAAGAAAATCCGGATTTGATTATATGCGATATCATGATGCCCGAATTGGATGGCTATGGCGTATTGCACATGCTAAGTAAAAACCCAAAAACAAGTTCTATTCCGTTTATCTTTTTGACTGCCAAGGCCGACCGTACAGATTTTCGTAAAGGTATGGAAATGGGCGCAGATGATTATATCACCAAACCGTTTGATGATATTGAATTGCTGAATGCGGTGGAAGTTAGACTCAAGAAAAATGAATTACTTAAAACTGAATTCACTTCCAATGCAGATGGGGTTAATGACTTTCTAAATCAGGCAAGAGTAAATGGCAAAGTAGATTTAACTAAAGGCGACCGCGAAACGCAGAGTGTGAAGAAAAAACAGATGGTTTACACCCATGGACATCGTCCAGCTTATCTGTATTTTGTGGTTAGTGGTAAGGTTAAATCATTCCGTATGAATGATGACGGTAAGGAATTAATTATTTCTATTCACAAAGAGGGTGACTTTCTGGGTTACACCGCCCTTCTGGAAGAAACATCGTATGCGGATAATGCCGAAGCGATGGAAGATAGTGAAGTAATGTTGATTCCAAAGGCCGATTTTTATGCATTACTGAACAGCGATGCTCAACTGGCAAAACGATTCATAAAACTATTGTCACACAACTTAGTTGAGCGCGAAGAAGCGTTGCTCAATCTGGCTTACAATTCGTTGCGTAAACGAGTAGCAACCGGTTTGCTTCACGTGTATGACAAGTTCAAGAAAAACCCTACAGATAAGCCTAAGCTGGAAATACCCCGCGAAGATTTAGCCCAAGTGGTTGGAACAGCTACCGAGAGTTTAATACGCACATTAAGTGATTTTAAAGCCGAGAAACTGATTGAAGTATCAGAAGGAAAGATTACTGTGCTAGATGAAAACAAGTTAAAGAACCTGTTGAACTAAGATTTCAGTCTTTACATTTGCTTTGAAAGAAAGAAGTTGAACAGAAAGCGAGTATCCATAAACTCCTGTACCAATTCCTTCATATCTTTTAATATCACATCATCTGTAATTGAGATGACTTTATCCTCTCCTAAGTTGTCGTTTGTCAACTCTTCCACCACTGCTTCACGTACACCTATATCGTGTTTCATTACCACTATTTCTGACAGCAAACTTTTGAATTGCTTTTTAAAGTCTTCAAATTGCAATTTCAAATCGGCCAAAACGGTTTTTGATTCGGCTTCTTCCAACCTGATTAAAAGAAGATTACTCTCTTCGGCATAAAAATCCAGTTCTCTTAACCAATCTGTTGCCTGATGATGTAGCTGTCCAAGTGATTTTTTCATAGTGTTGTTTGTTTTGATGATGGGTACTATATTTTGTAAAGACAAAGTTGCCTATAAGCTATCAGAGAACAACTGACCTAAGTCATTATCTAAACTGATTGTTTCCATCTAGCTAATAGATGGGTAAGTTTTAACTTGCAATTTGTTTTATTCAATATAAACTGTAGACTATTATATTTACGACATGCCATTCGGATTAAACTTTCGACTACTACGCAGATACCGTGAAATTATTGGCATCCTGATAAAGTATGGTTTTCAGGATATTCTTTCGGATGCCGGTTTTTCTTTACGCGCTCGTGTTGTAGAAACTTTTCTGCCGAAGGAAATGGTGGCCAATATTCACAAATACACCAAGTGGGAACGGGTACGAATGGCGGCAGAAGAACTTGGCACCACCTACATTAAGCTGGCACAAATACTCAGCAATCGCCCCGATGTAATTCCGTTGGAATTGGTGGCGGAGTTTGAAAAGCTACAATCGAAAGTGCCACCTTTTCCTACTTCTGAAGCAAGGAAAATTATTGAACGGGAAATAGGCAAAAGCATTGAAACCGTGTTTGAGACTTTCGAAGATAAGCCTTTCGCCAGCGCCTCTATTGCGCAAGTGCACAAAGCTCGGTTGAAAGACGGAACCAGCGTGGTGTTGAAAGTGCGCAGACCCGATATCCTCGATAAAATAGAACAGGACATCATCATCATGAAATACTTTGCGGGTATGATGGAAGAGCACGGCTATATGGCCAACCTCGACCCTGTGGGCATTGTGCGCGCTTTTGATAACGCAATTCATAAGGAGGTGGACCTGAGTCACGAAGGTTATAATCTGCAACGCTTTGCATCTAACTTTGAGCACAGTAAAATTGTTTTTGTCCCCAAATATTATCCAAAGTACACGACCAAGAAATTGTTGACGATGGAGTTTGTTGACGGGGTTCATCCATACGATACAGAAGGCCTCGCGCGCATTGGAGTAAGCTCTCACGAACTAGCCGTGAATGGCATGTATGCTCTTTTTCAGCAGATATTTGAACATGGTTTTTTTCATGCCGACCCCCATCCCGGCAATCTGTTTGCCATGCCCGGCAACAAAGTTTGCTTTATCGATTTTGGCATGATGGGCACCGTGCTGAAAAGCGATGTAGAGTTTTTTGCAGACATTGTATATGGAGTAACCGCCAAAGATTCAAGGCGGTTGATTTGGGGGCTGAAGAACATTGCGGTGAGCCAGCAGTTTGAGGGCATCAAATCGTTCGACTATGAAATTGAGGACATGATTCAGGACTATCATGCCCTGCCTGCCGACAAGGTGAACATGACCGAACTCTTTAATCGTCTGCTCGAATTGGTGAACAAATACACCATCAAAATGCCGCCCGATTATTTTCTGCTATCCAAATGTTTTGTGACCATCGAAGGCGTGGGCCATCGCCTCGACCCACAATTGAATATCATTGAGGAATTAACCCCACACATCAACAAAACCCTGGCCGATGAATTCAGCCCGTGGAATATTATCAAGAAGCTGTTGGGTTCTGCCCGCGACACTCTATCGCTGATTGAAAGCCTACCAAATGACTTGCGCGATATAATAGGTAAGGTGAAGAAGGGCGAACTCAAGGTGGCCATCGCGCACGAAGGGTTAGAGGACATTACTCACAAAATTGACCTCGCCAGCAATCGAATTGCCGGTGGTTTTATCATTGGCTCCATACTAATGGCTTCTGCTATTTTAATTGCCGTTAAGTTTCCCCCGTTGTATCAACATATCTCTATCTTTGGCGGCCTTGGATTTTTACTTTCCAATATCCTGGGCATACGCATGCTATTTGGCATTTTCAGGAATAAGAAGTATTGAACCCTTTTCTTCATTCAACAATTTTGGTAGCCTTGATTTGCCGGTGGCTGTCATTCTGAAAGCGCCTATGCGCAAGAGACCTGGCTGACCGCACTAATATCAAGGGGAATGGATTATCTTGCTGCTTTGACCCGGGATTTTGTGTTGGTTGAACCGCAGGGTCTCGAACTGAAGGCCATAGGAGGCCGTAAAAGATGCCGATTCTCTCTTTGGTTTTCGAAGCCACAGACTTCGAATCTTCAAAGTAACTTCCATTTATGCTTCGGAAGGTTTGAGAGAAGGCGATTAGTCATCATCATGTTCTCTTTTCCCGTCCTTTTGAATGTAATTCTTTACCCCGTTTAAATCCTGCTGATTTAGGTTATTGCGGTTGTTTTCGTTCCCTTCCCCTTCGTGTTCGCTGCCGCTTTTGTGGCACGAGGCGCAGTTGGAAATATTGGTTATTCCTTCTTCGCGGTGTTCGGCCAAGATGTTGCTTTCGGTGTGTTCATGGCAACTGAAGCAAGTGTAAATGGTGAAGTTATTACTGGTGTGGCAGGTATTGCATGCGGCATTATGGTCGCCATTCAGGCTGAAATAGTTGGAGTGATTGAAAGTGGATGGCACCCACTTGGTGTTGGTATGGCATTGACTGCAGTTGCCCTTTAACAAAGTGTGATACGAATCCTTGGGCTTTTGATGGCAGGCGCTGCAATTGTTTTTGTCAGCCTCTTGAATCATATCGTGATTGAAAACCACGTTCAATTTCCAACCTTTGGTATTATGGCAGTTGTTGCAGGCCGTGGATAATGTTTTATGCAAATCACCTGCAGGCTGACGATGGCAACTACTGCATTGGTTAAGGCTGGTTTCGGTCAGCAACTCATGCTTAAAACCACTAAGGGTGGTTTCGGGTATCAATCCTTTATGCTCGCTATGGCACGCAGTACATTTTTCATTCGCCAGTTGTTCATGAAATAAAATTTGCTTTTCACCCGCTATAGTATCGATTCCTATCTCTGGCAGTTTGTGACAGGCAATACATTTTTCGTTAGTTATTCCCTTGAATGGTTGATGACAATCCATGCACTTGTTATTCATCTTTTGATGTGCCTTGGAAAGTTCACCGGGATTGAGCATGACGTGAGGAAACGGGATCATTAACCCAATAATGATGGCAACTATTAAAAAGAGAACGAAATTTTTCATTTTACAAACAGAATAATGGTGATGATATGCAGCAGCGACAGAATACCTAATAGAAAAGCTATTGGTAAATGAACCACTCTCCATTTACGCATTGTATCAACTGTTACCGAATCGAAAAACAATTTCTTTTCTGCGTCTTCTTTCGTTATTCCGGTCAGTAACATTTCCTGTTTCCTTTCCTTCAACGATTCGGCCGATTTTTGCAAAAGAAATTTGCCTACCAAACCGCTGGCTACATTAATTAGTAACATTAAAATAGCAAGCCATGGTAAAAGCGCATTGAAGTGGATGCCTGCATGAACCAATACGAAGATGGAGCCTATCCAGGCCATGTATTCATGGGCGGTTAAATAGTTTTTAGGAGAGCCTGTTTCAATCATTTTTCGTTTACGTAACGAATAGAGAAATGACAGGATTATGAGCAGTGTGCCGACAATACCAAAATAGCGGCCAACAGAAACAATGTTGAAATAGTGAAGGGCATAATCAATGCCGAGAGCAAATAGAATCATAAGCGCATACCATTGCAGAAAAGGCAACACATACTTTACAAGAATCGGTAGCTTCATAATCTATACAGTTATACTTTATACTACTTAGCCGGCAACAGATACTCCGATAAGTTTACCTATACCAAAGGTAATGGCTGCAGCGGCCAAACCGAAAAATACTTGTCGGAATCCCGAATACCATACATTTTTACCGGTAAACAAAGTGATAGCTCCACCGATTAAAAATAAGCCCAGGGCACTGGCAGAAACGCTGATGATTATTGCGGTAAGCCCCTTGGTAAACATAAAGGGCAAAACCGGAATGACGGCTCCTATTGAAAACAGAATAAACGAATACACAGCCGCTTCAATAGCAGAGCCTTTTAATTCCTCTGCATTTATGCCTAACTCTTCTTTAACTAATATGCTGTGCGCATGACTTTTATCTTTCATGATATCTGCCGCCATTTCCTGCGCCTGACTTTCAGGTATGCCTTTGGCCATATAAATTAAGGCCAACTCTTGCCTCTCTCCTTCGGGATTAGTTTCTAGTTCTTCCATTTCCAGTTGCATCTGGTTTTCGTAAAGTTCCTGTGAACTCTTTACAGATATCCATTCACCCAATGCCATAGATAACCCACCAGCCAATAAACCGGCTAAACCGGCCAACAAAACCCCTTCCTGCCCGGCTGTGGCTCCAGCTATTCCCATCACCAAACTAAAGTTAGAAACTAAGCCATCGTTACCACCTAACACTGCAGCACGAATGGCATTTCCGCCAACCGAACGGTGTTTACTTTCAAATTTAGAAAGATGGTTCCCTGCCGTTGTGGTTTGCGTTTCGAGAATTGACTGCAGTATTTTTACATGGTTGGTTTCCGCTCCTGTTACATCGACCTTCTGCTTTATTTTACCAGCTACAATAGCCGATGAGATGCCTTTTTCGGTGTCCATCAACACTCCAAGTACGTAATCATAACCGAAAACCTTCCCGATAAAATTTATTGTTTTTGCCCGCCAACTGGGGCGCATTGGGTTTTCTAAAACCACATTGGCTTTTTTAGCAAAGGCTTCGGCATGTCCTCTTTCAATAAGGCTCATTTGACGAAAAACTGCTGCTAAGCTATCTTCTGTTTCATGCTCTGCCATCTTTTGGTAAAGAAAGGAGGCATCTACTTCTGTTTGAATATTTTTAGTTGTCACAAGTCCCTTTTTTATACTCAACAATGGCTTTCTAAATTTTAAGGAAGGTAACCGTATTGGCTCCTTTTAATCATCATCCTTTGTCTCAGTTCCCTGAGTAGCATTAGTTGGTGCGGAGCTAAACTCAGTATGTCGTATTTGACCACCCTGATATCCGGTTCTTGCCATTAAACCAAAACTGATGAGTGCTAATACCAGTGTTACAATAGCAAGTGGCACTGTTAAAGATGATTTGCGCAGCGCAAAAACCAAGGCCACTAAAGCTGATGCCCCGCTTACTACTAAAGCAATCATGGCAAACTTGGCAAACTCGCCATGCTCTTCGATTGCAGTTTTTGAAATGCCTTGAATTTTCTCTACTATTTCTTCGGCACCTTCCCCGCTCAAATAAGCAGCTACTGCTCCTGCAGCCGAAATAATCAGCAGGTTGTAAGCCGCAATTTTTGTTTGTGTACTTTTTGTAAAAAGCCCGTGCACCAATACAAAACTCGCTAAAATGGTGCCTATGATGGGTAGGTGATTAATGATTAAGTGCAAATGTGCTTGGTCCATGGTTTCTAAGATTTGTGCAAAGTTAACCTATAGCTATGCCTATAATTATGATACAAGTCACTTGGATAGCCATGGCTCGCGGTCCCGATTCTTCCGGATGCATCAGACAGCCCGTCCAGAACTTGCTTCGAGAGAGGAGGATGCAATCCCTTGCTGTTTTAGTAAAGGACTTTGTGTTAGTCCAAAAGCAGAGGTGAAAGGAAAGCTACTTTATGGACAGCTCGTTTTACTCTTTCACCAGTTTTGTGGTATAGCTGTGGCCTTCATCCATTGCCTTCAGAATATAGATACCCGAAGGCAAGGCCGATAAATCAATTGCCTGCTTTGGTTCGGTGATGGTAACACTGCGCAATAATTTACCGGTAATATCCTGCACAAACAATTGCGAGATAGTTGATAGTTGTTTACTTCTATCCAAATAAATCGTGCTTCTAAACGGATTAGGATAAACCTGTAAATCTCCTGCATTTTCAAGGATGTTGATTCCGCTGCATAACTCAACGGTAATAGATGTAGAATCATTGTTAAAGCAACCGTAAGAATCGGTGTAAGTGTAGGTAATGGTATGGGTGCCCACACCGGCTGTGGCAGGGTCAAAGGAGGTGTTATTTGTTACTCCCGTTCCGCTGAAAATGCCCGGAGACGGGTTTCCGGCCGGCAATTGAATCGGAGAAGCACTCTGGCATATTGTATCGGGAGCAAAAGATGCTAAGGTGACAGCAATCACCCCACATTGATATTCATAGGCGCCAATATCGGCCTGTCCGCTGCGCGCATAATCGCGTTGGTCGGTAGCGGGTGCAAAAGCAGTATCTGCCGAATTTCGGGCGGCACTACCCGACTGGATAGGAAGCGTAGGTGCAAAGCCACCATTCATCCCGTAGTTTCCAAACAAAGGGTCAGCGGTTGAAAACCAGGCAGGGCATGAGCCGGTGGTGTTAGTTACATATTTACAAACGCCTACTATCGATTTTTTGTAAGTGGCATTGTCCAATCCGTTACCAAAAAAGTCATCAATAACAATCAATACATCCCTGGCGGCAGTGTCGCCTGCATCATTGCCGTAAATAATGCTGTTAACAATAGAGTCGAATGGTAGCCCGCTGTGACCAATTCCTCCGGCAGCGGAACCATAACAGCCGCTTACGGTGCAGTTTATCATTTGGCCACGTAAACTAAGGCCACCGATGCCCTGTGTGGCACTAAGTGCCGTATCGGCATATATGGTGCAATTGACCAAAGAGCCCCCACCGTTGGAAACTGCGCCTGAAGAAGTGCCCGAACAATAGGCAATGGTAGTATTAGTTATACTTACCGGATGGTAGATGATTGTTACCCCGCCAGCTCCTATGAAACCGCTGAGTTCGCGATTGTGGTGAAGGTAGCAATGATCAATATTTCCCGAACGAATGCCTACGGCACCACCGTTGCCATCACAGGCGCAGTTCGATATACAAGCAGTAATCTCTAAGTAGCTTAGGTTTAAAATAAAACCGTCCGCGGTTGTTAGCGGATAGAGGGCTATTCCGCCTGCTCCGTTGGTGTTATATCCGTTTTGTATTTTAAGGCTTTGTATTCGAATTGTATCGTTAGGAACGTGGGTGGGAATATAAAAAGCACAGGAAGCATGGTTGCCGTCTATAATAGTACTGTCGGCTCCGTTGCCCAAAATAGTAATGCCTGAATCAATAGATATTTGCCCTGTTGTAAGCACAATTGGAGTGCCGTTTGTAACCAATGCAAAACTAACCGTATCGCCTGTGGCGGCTAAGCTTACAGCATTCCGCAAACTGCCCGGCCCTGAATCGGCAGTCGATGTAACTACCAAGGTGGATGCTTTTGCAGGAATGCTGCTGGCAAACAGAAACAGAAGAATAAACACTACTCCATTGGACAAAACAGTCTTAAAATAATCTTGCATGGTTATAATTTGGGGGATAAAAATAATTAAAGAGCACTAAATTAAATGAGCCATGCCCAAGGTAATGGTGGGGGGGTAGGAGGATTGAAAAAGATAGAGGATATAGTCCCTTGCTGATTTACTAAAGGGCTTTGTCTTGGTTGAACCGCAAAGTTCCGACCCGCTTCCTGTTTTCATTTATTTATTATTCTTGGCGGCAATTATTTACCAAAAAACAACACATGGATTTACCATCAAACATGATCAACGTAAACGACAAAAACGGCCGTGGCAAAGAACTGGCAAAAGCACTGCTGGCGGCATTTGCCGAATCCTATATTTCTGATGAACATGCCGAGCAGCTTATTCATTCTTACCTCGAGCATGACGGTCAAACGCTTGACCGCTACACGCACCACACCGGTGGTGGCTCTGCTGAGTTCCGCCAATTGGCCGAGGATGTAAAGCGCGAGAAGATATTGGTGCTCGGGCCTCCGGGCTCGGTAGAGCACACCGAAAAGAAACTGCAAAAAGAAAAAGAGCGATTGGCTGTGCCTCATCCTGAAGCAGCCACTGGCGGACAATGGCAGTTTTATACCTGCCAGGCTATTCATAGCCGCAGGCAACCTAAGACCCAAAAGCATGATGGCATTGTGCATTGGGTGCGGGTGGTGTTGCCCGAGCACGATGCCCCTTTTCTGCATCCGCATGCCCACGATATTGAAACACCTATAGGATGGGTAAAGGCAAACGACCACATGGCCTTTTCAAATGATGCCATCCGCAAATACAAATTCAACGACCACTACCCCAACGGAGTAAATGGCAGCCATGAGCCACCCGTGCTTCCGCCCTTCGAACGCATGGAACTGATTACTCCCGCCCGATACGATGGCTTCCGGTTTGCACCGGTAGCACTGTTTGCGGGCTATACCCGGAAAGACGACACAACCCCTTCGTTTTATATTATGGAATCGGGAAACGGCCTTGGCTTTCCTAAAGTATTGTATCCATCAGGCTTAGACATCGAAAATACGCGCTTAATGAAAGCCGGATATAAAGCAACCCCCTTTACCAGTTCTGAAAGCTTTTATCTGCTCAAAACAACCTTCAACGGAAACGACCCATCTCATATTTCCATTAAGATATACCGACAGGAGGAGATAGAACAAGGCGAAGAAAACTATCACCTTTCGCTCGAACTTACTTTTGAATCGAGCACACTCGAAGAAGTAGCTTCTATCGACAACTTTATACCTCCGGCCAGCCAGGTTCTACTGGCTTTTTTGCGCATTCAGGAACTTGGGCATTTGGGAATTCCGAAGGCAGTTGACCCTCACAGGCATAATGTAATAGATACCATTAAGGAGAAGTTTGGGCGGTAAACTTTAAGATTTTGTTTGTCGGCACAAGGACACGAGGCGGAAACCCTACGGGGACGAAACCCAATGCTAAACATCAAGGGCACAGCGGGATGAAGCACCTGCGGAATATTTGAAAGAACGGGGAGTACCTTAAAAATGAGTACATGTGCTCATTTTTATAGGGCTGCAAGTGTGTATTATTACACGTTTCATTTATTGTTTTTATAGTTATTAGAGTTGTCTACGTTAGACAGCTCTTTTTTTCGGTCTTTATGATAAATAACACTTTGTTTTTTGCCTTGCTTGTTTCCTTTGTTTCGACTCACTTTTTTAAAACCGGCTAAAACCAGTTGTCAAAAACACGATAATCAGCATGGAAACTATTCTTGTTTTATTATTGGTCGTGTTTGTATTAGCTGTGTATATACAGCACTTTGTAATCAACGACCGCGAGTTTGACCGCGAGGGAAACCCCATTGGAAAGAAAAAGCGAGGCAAAAGGAAAGGCCGATATTAAACGACTAAAAATCTATTTTTTTCTTTCACTCGCGCAGGGTGCCGAGGCGGAGAGCCTTTGGGGACTAAATAAAAAAAGTGCGAAGGATTTCCTTCGCGCTTTGTGCTTAGTTTATTGTTGGTCAGGCGACCAACAAGGGCTTATAATAACTCCGCCATTTATGGCGGAGACGGACAGCACTCAGACCAAGCTGGCTTTAGCCATGAGATTCAAAAGCATACTCCTTCATAAACCGCTCATACTCCTGAGCGAAAGTTACTTTCTGATGATGCGCTTCCTGCCCATTGATATAAGCCCTTACTTTAGGCAAATTAGATTCACTAACCGAGGCCGCAAAATATTCATCAGCCCATTCAAATTTGCTGTCGGTTAGTTGTTGTTTGTTTATCCAAAATGCCGATTCACCTTTTATCAACTGCATAGCTTTTGAAATACTCATATCAGCATTTAAACCAAATAAGCAATGTAAGTGATCGGTATAGCCGTTAATACAGTCAATGTATATTTCCTTGCTTTTGGCATTTTGCTGAATATGGTCTATTAATAACTGTCGAATTTCTTTTGTAAGAAAAGGGTAGCGGTTTTTGGTGCCCCATACTGCATGTATCATTACTTTTACGTAAGGCATAGTCTTTTTTTGATTTAATGTAAAAATAATAGCTCAGGGCTAAAGCCCAAAATACCGGTATCTAAGTCTCCCCAGTCTAAAGACTGGAGTTATAGTAACTCCGCCATTCATGGTGGAGACAGACAGGGCTAGTAACTCCGCCATTCATGGCGGAGCCAGTCAGGGCTAGTAACTCCGCCATTTATGGCGGAGCCAGCGAGCACAGACCAAGTTGGCTTTAGCCATGAAGGGTGTAGATTTCTTCTGTCCAAAAAGTTCGTTTGATAGGCTAAGTGACCCTAGCTTTGGTTAAAACAAAACCAAATGCCATGCAACCAAAATTTTTCACTCAACCCGAACTCACTATCATTCTTTACCGCTCCATCAGCTTTAACATTCATCAAATTGCTGATAATCTCGGATGGAACTTTCATCAGGTAAACGACTCCAACAAGGCCATTCACCGGAAGGTAAAGTCGATTTGCCACAACGAAGGTATTACCGGCACCCAAGTGCTCGGCATAGCCATGGCCTTGGGCGAGCTTACGCCCGCAGATTTGGTGTTTTTTTATGCTACTGGCGGCATCCATCTTAACAATATACCATAAACGTGGTTTATGAAGATTTAACCCCTCCCATATTTTTGCCCCCTCATTCAAAACCAATGTCAACCCTGTCAAAACTTCTTCCGAACTGTTCAACATGCGCCATTTTGCGTGTAACACTCGTCATTTTCCTTCTTACACTCGCCACTTCGCATCTGACACTCGCCACTTTGCATCTTACAGTTCCTACTTTGCAATTGACATTCGTCACTTTGCTTCTTACAGTCCTGACTTTAGGTTTGACATTCGTCACTTTGCATCTTACAGTTCCAACTTTGCGTTTGACACTCGTCACTTTGCATCTTACAGTCGCCACTTTGCATTTAACATTCGAAACTCCGCACTTAACACAAAATCCCAACCTAAACACTTAAAAACAACAACTATGACCAATCGCCAAATCGCTAAAAACAACATGTATAAGAAGCTGCTTACCTTCTTTGCTTTTCCTGCCAATGCAGCTGTTTGGGCCGCTTTTGCTCGCTTAGTGACCGAAATCGCCAACTTCGTTTCATTAAATAACGACCTTGATGACGCCACCCAAACCCAGGCACAGGTCACCACCGGCATCACCCAGGGCAAGGCCGATGCCTTTAACGCCATGGTAAAAATGATTGTAGAAATGGCTTTTAAGGCATACGTTTGGGCAGTGGACAATGACAACGATGACCTCATCGAAGTGTTCAATGTTCAATTGACCGATTTCGATGGTATTCCCGAGTCAACCGCCCTCGACAAAATCAAAAACATCCGCGATGGCATCAATGCTAATATTGCAAGCATGGCAAGTGTAAACCTTCTTCCGGCTGATGTCACGGCTCTGGATGCGGCCATAGCCGCTTACAATGCTGTTAAATCAGCTCCTGAAGTGGCCATCGGGCATAAAGAAACCAGCACCGATACGATTGTGGCGCTGTTTGCTGATATTGATAAAAGTATTGGGCTGATTTCGCGCCTCATCATCAGTCAATATGGTTCTACCAACGCAGGCATGGTGAACGATTTTAAAAACAATAAGCATATTGATGACTTGCCTACGCACCACAGCGGGATTCATACACATATTACTGATGAAGCAACAGGGGAGGACCTGGAAGGAGCGCAGTTGGCGATTCCGAAAGCGGGCAAATCTTCTGTTTCTGACATTAACGGCATTGCCGAAATCATCAAAATAAAAAGCGGTGACTATCATGTGTATATTACGATGCACGGCTACAAGCCGCAAACTTTTAAGACGAAGATTATTCGCGGCAAAATCTCCAATTTCGATATTAAGCTGTCGCAAACCAGCGGGGGAGGAGTGACGGCTACTCGCGAAGGCGATGTGATGGCACCGGGTATAGCCAATATTGATGTTGCAGGAATCAATGCCACCCCGCTCACGCAGGTGATGATTCAGGTAACAGGCGGCACGCTTCGGTTCTATGCTTCCGACACACCCGGTGCGGCCTATACTCCCGGTGACCCGTTTCTGGATGTGGTGCCGGGCACTAATTATCTGCAAGCCGCCACTGCCTTTGATGCACTGCTTGGTTTCAGCGATACTAAGAAGTATCTGAACGTAATGAACAGCGGCACCTTCAATGCTCTTTATAAAATCACGTTCGATAATCTGGAAGGTTGAAACTAATTCTACTTAAAACCAAAACGCCTCCGAATTTTCGGGGGCGTTTTGGTTTAGTTCGGTTACAGAGAAAGCCGGATTTGTGCTGAAATTAAATTTAGTTTCACCCGTCTAACTACTATGACCAACACAACGCCTAAAAAGGCCCCCTCAGTAAATTTTTTTAAGTCCTTCGCCATGCGCGAAGACAATTTTAAGATGCTGACGAATGCTCCGCAGCGTTTCCCCGAGCTTTTCACCATTAATTTTGGGTTAGGAAAATTTTATATCGTTCACAATCCTGCGATGGTGCAGCACGTTCTGCAGCAAAATCACTTGAACTATGTGAAAGACAGAGGGTACGAGGTATTGGGGATTTTGTTGGGCAAAGGACTTATTACCAATGAAAACTCAGCTAGTTGGCGAAAGCAGCGAACGTTGATGCAGCCGTCTTTCCATCGCGAAAGTTTGCAAAGAATAAGCGAGGTAGTTGTTTCTTCTACCGGGCGTTTGCTGCAAAGCTGGAAAGGAAAGGAAGGAACCGTGGTGAACTTTACCCATGAAATGGCTTGGTTGACTATCGACATTGTATCCAAGGCACTTTTTACTACCGATGTGACCGATGAGGATATTCAGATGACCTGGCGAAACATTAACTACCTGAATGACGAAGCCAGTCGTATGCTCAAGAATCCGATTCATTTCCCCTTTAGTTTCCCCCTGCCCCGCTATATAAAAGCGCGTAAATGCATTGCTGAACTCGATGCCTTGATTTACGGCATTATTCAAAGACGAAGACAACAACAAAATCCACCCCACGATTTATTGCAGTTATTGATGGAAGCCCGCTATGAAGATACCGGTGAGGGCATGACTGATTTGCAGATTCGGGACGAACTGATGACTATTTATGCAGCAGGTCATGAAACGACTGTTAATGCTCTTTCATGGACCTGGTATTTACTAAAGCAAAATGCTGCTAGTGAAAAGACATTGCAGGAGGAGTCGATAAAACTTGCCAAAGACCGAAACCCTGCCTTTGCCGATTTACCTCTGTTGGAATATGGCAAACAGGTAATGAATGAAAGTATGCGCTTGTATCCTCCGGTTCCTGCTATTGGCCGCAAGGCAGCCAAGGACGATGATGCTAACGGGTATCGCATTAAGTCGGGCAACATCATTGGAATTAATATTACCGGCCTTCATCATCATCCTGCCTATTGGGAGAATCCTTTTGAATTCAGACCCGAGCGGTTTAAGAATTTCGAAATAAAAGGCGACAACCGATTTATCTTCATGCCCTTTGGTGCCGGCCCGAGAATTTGTATTGGCAATAGTTTTGCCATGATGGAAATGCAATTGGTGAACGCCATGCTATCGGCAAGAGTAGAGATGGAATTGGTCAGTAAAGACATAAAACCGGTGCCGATGATTACCTTGAAACCCGGAGATGGGATAATGATGCGATTGAAAAAAGTGAATGCCAATTGACGCGTGCCAAGGCACTTTCATTTTCGCACATGTGAGTATTAAGAGTTGGCTCCGCATCCTTCGATATCATTAGCCATTTTTACTTCTCTTATTTTTTAGGTAGGCCTTATACAGAAGGTCAATATTCAGTGCATCTCTCCAGTCGGGAGTTTTAAACCGCTAACCATACCACATTTCGATACCCGGCCTATGGTCAATGACAAAAGTCATACGCTTTTCTTTGTCTAATCGAAACCGATTAGGCTCTATTGCATCGGTATGCATAAATTAGAAACCCCTTCTGATTGGGATTTAGAATTGAGAGAATTGGCGCGTGAAGAATTTGGGCAAGGGCAATATGTGGGGTCCTTATTATTCTATCGGCATATTAAAGATCATGCGGTGTTAGAAGATTCAGACCACGAAATAATTGCGTTCTGCAAAGAGCAAGTAGCCGCAAAGTAAAAGTCCACAAATTCCACCTTCTTCTCCTGTTTTTTAAGTAAGCTTCAGACATTAAACTACGGGTTTCAGTGTTTCCTCATTTGGAGGATGCACTTGAACTCTAAGTATCGGTGTAGTTTTTTCTGCCTTTACGCTTTATTCATAAGATAATCTCATTTAATCCTCAGTACAGGACTAACTAATGTTCTTGTCAGAATTATGCAAACTTACACAAGGCCGAACTTGTATAGGTTAAAAAAAGTAGTTACCCTTGCGCCTCCCGTTTTAGGGGCACACAAAAAACGTCCATGAAAAAAATTATCTTATCCGCTTGGCTAATGGCCATGCTTTGCAACTTGCTGAATGCACAGGCGCCACAACAATTTAATTACCAGGCAGTAGTTCGCGACAAAGACGGTATTGCTTTGGCAGGAAAAACACCTGTTGCCTTGCGCTTTACTATCCGAAACCTCGATGCCAATGGGGAAGCCGTGTTTACCGAACTACAAAAAACAACCACCAATAAAATGGGGCTGGTTAATTTGCAGATAGGCAGCGCAGCAGATTTAAGTTTAGTGAACTGGGAAAATGGCGCGAAATATCTTCAGGTAGAACTGGATGCCGATAACAGCGGCACCTTTACCGATATGGGCACGGCACAGTTATTAAGTGTGCCTTATGCCCTTCATGCCGCCTCGGCAGGAAGCGACCACAGTCTCAAATCAACATCCAATACCTTGAACTGGAACTGTACTACACATACATTAACGGTAAATGGAAAAAGTACCGTAATAGCTAATTGCGATGGAACATTTGGCGCCACCGGGCCTACAGGTGCTAAAGGAGCTACAGGTGCTACAGGGGCAGCGGGATCTAAAGGAAGCACCGGAGCCACCGGAGCTGCAGGACCGCAGGGTATTCAGGGAGTGAAAGGAACTACGGGAGCTACGGGGCTGCAAGGCCAGGCTGGTGCAAACGGTGCCACAGGAGCTACCGGAGTACAGGGTACAAAGGGAAATACAGGACCGCAAGGAGACGTTGGTGTAACAGGTGCAAACGGTGCCAAAGGAGATAAAGGGGATGCCGGTGCTGCCGGAACTCAGGGCATACAAGGTGTTCAGGGCGCCACCGGAGCAGCCGGAAATGACGGAGTAAATGGTCAAAATGGTGCACAGGGCAATCCCGGTATTACCGGAGCTACTGGGGCTGGGGGCCCTACCGGTCTTGTTCAAAATGGTAATTCTACGGGCGATATTTTGTATTGGAACGGCAGCAGCTGGGCAGTATTGCCGATTGGCAGTGCAGGCCAGGTACTTACCGTAAATGAAACCGGCTTACCGGCTTGGGCTGCAGCCCAAAACCCTAAGCAATTGACGACTACCACTATTTCGGCTATTACCTATTTCACCGCATCCAGCGGAGGAAGCATTACCAACGATGGAGGCCATCCGATTACCGCCCGTGGTGTTTGTTGGAGTACATCCCCACACCCTACAATTGCTAACAGCTTAACCACCGATGGCTCAGGAGTTGGTACTTACAGCAGTTCCCTGACCGGATTGCTGGCCGGCACTACTTATTACGTACGGGCTTATGCTACCAACAGCGATGGAACAGGTTATGGTAACGAAATTACTTTTTCATCTGTTGCTCCATCCCTACCTACCATTACCACCTCTGCGGTTACTGGTATCATTTCTTATCAGGCTCTGGGAGGAGGAAGTATCAGCAACGACAACGGTGCACCTGTTACCGCACGGGGTATATGTTTTAGCACCTCTCCAAGCCCTACCCTTGCCGATGGTGTTGTTTCAAATGGCACCGGCTTAGGAGGCTATACTTGCTTAATGGCAAACCTGGATAGCGGAACAACTTATTATGTAAGAGCATATGCTACAAACACTGCCGGAACTGCCTATGGCAATGAGTTGAGTTTTGTAGCTAACCTTGGACCCGGGGAAGCCTATCAGGG
>CANJVG010000055.1 GCA_947478005.1 Bacteroidota bacterium | reverse complement strand
TGTCCGTCCAGCCTCTCTCCTATTTTGGTGCAACGCTCCAGATTTACTTCATCTCCAATCTGCAACGAACGTAAATTAGTTTTCTTCAGGGTTTCATCAATAGCCGTCACGCGATGCCAATTGTTGTTTAGTTCAACCACCGTTAAGCAAACCCCATTATGAGATACACTTTGGTCAATCTTCAATTCGTTGGAAATAGGAGACTCTATGGTCAGTTCTACGTTACCTCCTGCTGATTTTAAGTCAACTACTTTCGCTAAAACTTCAATGATTCCTGTAAACACCTTACTTACCTCTGATTAAATGAATAAAACCTCCCCCTTTCTTTTGTCCGCTTAATGGCTTTCTTACTAAACCGCTTTGTCGCTGTTCATAGTAATACCCCCCATACACATAAACACCCTCACTACATTCTTTGCCCGATTTCTGGTCTTTCCCATCCCAATGAATTTCAGGGTCTTCGGTATTGAATACTTCTTCGCCCCAACGATTATAAATTTTCATCTCAATCTTTGGCACAAAGCGATAAGGCTTAAACGGATGGAAGAAGTCATTCTGTCCATCATTATTTGGAGTAAAAGTGTTTGGCAAAATATAGTAAGGACAATTATCAATACAGAAGATATTACTGTACCGGCTTTCGTTGCCTATTCTGTCCACTGCCGTAACGGCATAACAACCTGCAAGACTTTCCGTCAAGATATGATTGAAGGTCGAATCATCCTTGCTGGTAACGCTGTCAATCAAAATCAGATGAGCCGAATCGTTTCCAAAATAAATATAGTAATGGTTAATGTCGTCAGAGCAAGGATCATCTTGAATGGTCCAGCTCAAGTAATTAATATACTGAGCGGCATTCCAAGGCTGACCGTTGTATTGATCGCAATCATTGCGAACATTCAACCTCACAGGACACGGTGGCGTGGTATCAATTGGCACTGCACATTGCTCTTCCGATTTATTGATAAGCGGTTTTGGAAAAGCGGCTACCGTATAGTGACCATAAGCTTGCACATAATAGCAATAAACAGAATCGTTGATTAATCCTGTGTCAACATACTGATGACTGAAAGTAGTATCAATCGACTCAAACACCGAAGTGATTTTATTTTGCTTGTACACAGCAAAGCTATCATTCATCCAGGGCACATTTTCCTGCCAGTTCAGTACCAACGATTGGTCGCTCGGCTGAATTCGAAGATACACAGACGAAGCCGCAGCACTTCCGCCAACCGTATCATTATTCGAAAAGAAAAGCACCTTGTAACTCCATGCCGAATCCTTTGTGTTGATATTTGTATCGGTAAACACAGTATCAATTAATGCAGAAAAGGAAGCAGCATCACCCGAAGTGTGAATAAATACAGGATTAGACAAATTAAATCCGCTGCTACGATATAAATCAAATCGGTACGGTGGAGGATTTTGCAGCGTATCTAAATTATTGCCTCCGGTGAATGGTTTCATCCAGCGCACATAAACTTGCCCGGTCGCTGCATCGGTTTGTTGCACATCTACATTCAAAATAACAGGAACACTAACGGGCATAAACACGCAAACCTGATTACTCGCCACGCTTTCGCTTTGGTCAAACTGAAACAACCCGTTAGGCGAAATCTTAGAGAAATGAGCCACAATCCGATAGCTGTATTCTTGCCCCACTACCGTGTTTAAATCGGTAAACGTGTAAGTAAAAATATTAGCCCCGGTAATCTTTGTGTACCCATGACCGGCTAAACCCGTTTCACAATAGTCAGGTATAAAAGGGTCGCAACCAATTTTGCGCCATACAGAGAAGCCACGGAAATCGGCAGAAGATGCGCAGAGATATGGATTAGACCAATTTAAAACAACTTTCTGATTGCTGGCCACAGCCGTTAACCCCAGAGGTGGCGGAGCTATAACATGAATTTGCCAGGTTTCTAAATCAACCAGTGGTTCTGTAGTAGGCGGATTGCCGGGTAACAAATAATTGTCGGCAGCTCTGAAAACAACCAGGTAATTCTGCTTTTGAATATGGCTGCAATCCGTTTGCCAGTTAAAAGTACCGGTAACAGGATTACCACTAACCGTGTTAAACGTAGCAGGAGAACTGCTGGCATAAAATGGACCGCCACCGGAAGATAAAGTAACCGTTTGAAACGTTTGCGGATCTTTGGCAGTAACCTTCACCACCAATTTCGACCCGGCTCGAATACAAGTATCTCTTACCTGTGCAATCTGAGGCGGGTCGTTAGGATTATTGTCAACAATAATCTGCATATCCCTGATCAGCGTTCCCAGCAATAACCCCGCGCGGTATTCGCGAATCAAAATCGCAATATTAAAAATGCCTACCCGGCAGGGTGTAGCCCACACCAACTGACCCGTATGCCTATCTATGGTAACGGTATTAGCCGTAAAACCCTGCCCACGACAATATTGATCAAGGAAAGTATAAAGCGGCACCTCAGTTCCTTCTTGTCTAAGACAGGGTATCAACTGAAAATCCAAACTATCGCGGTCTGCGTCAACGGCTAAAGGATTATGATAAAAAGTATCATTCAAATTAGCATAATCAATAGGCGGATAATAAAGAATCGGGGAAGAATTCGAACCTATATTATTAAGGTCAGTCGGAAACTTCAAAGAGTCTTCCACATAAAATGGAATATCTACCGAATTACCCCCCTCTATATTGGCAATTCCATCAATTCTGTTTTCATCATAAAAGCCGATTACAAAAAAACGATTGGGAGGAGGCGGTACCCCGGAGTAAGTATGCTGAGCAGTGTATTCACTTTTTTTAATGCTGATTGGATTGGTCGTAACAATAACTCCGTCCCTATATCCATTTCCATCTGCATCAAATCCATTTGAGCGCGCCACGTTATCCTGTGTCCCATCGCCCCAGGTTATTGTCACCGTATCTCTATCTGCCCCTACGCTTACTCCGTCATACTTCGTATAGGTAGTGACAGTCGCTTCATATTTCAAAGCACTGCCAAAACTAACCAACCGGTATGTAATTTCTCCGGCACGATAATGCGTGGCATATAAGGGCGAAATAGATGCCGACAACACCAAAAGAAAAAAACAAAAATGCTTTGAGGAGAAATTCATGAAAGTCAAAGTAAATAATAAACAAACAAAACCGCGTTCAAATATTCCCTTTCAATCCATCTTTACCAATTTTACAGGAATAAAAATTTTGCAGAAATCTTTAAACGGCATCCGGCCAACTATATTGCCCTTCTTCTCACATCTCTTTTCAGCGCTGAAGCTCCGCTCTACGGCAATGCCATAAGTTAATAAAAATGGAAGATGGAAGAGCAACTGTTTGTATTTTCCCCTCTTGAGAGGGGTGGCAAAATTCAGCTTTGGGAATTTTGACGGGGTGTGTTGTATTGCTTAACTTAACGGTATTGCCCATTCGGGCAGTATTCACTCTTGCTTTTTCTCAATAGGCCCTTCCCGCAACAACTTTCACACTGCCGACAGGTTCAGATAGGCTGCTTTTTCAAACAAACGACCTTCTGCCAAGTTTCGACACACTGCCGCCTCTTACTTTCACGCTTCCGACAACTTCCAACACACTGCCGCCAAGTTCAGATAGACTGCTTTTTCAAGCAAACGACCTTCCGTCAGGTTTCGACACACTGCCGCCTCCTACTTTCATGCTTCCGCCAACTTCCGACACACTGCCGCCACGTTCCGATAGGCTGCTTTTTCTAAAAACAGGCTGCTTTTTCTTTGGTTTTGCCTGCTTTTACACTTTTTCGTCAAAATTAACCTCAATCCACACAGTTCAATATCATTATGTCAAACTAATCCCAAAACAAATCATTTAACAAAAAAAACCTGATCTTGTATACGAGTCAGTTAACCAATAACACTAGAATTCCTTACTTTCGGCACTTCAAATTTTATCATGAAAAAACTTCTGCTCAGCATTTCCTTTGCCTTGTGCACGCTTTCAACAACTTTTGCTGCCACCGGTGATACCACCATTATAGTAGCCCATGCTGCCACCAACCTCGGTGGCTACGGCAATTATGATAGCTGGATTACATTTCCCGATTCAGGCAAAACCTATCAAAAGATAATCATGAGATTCACCCTTGGAGCCGGACTTCCCCAATGCTCGCATTGGGACTATACTGTTAATACACTTTTAGGTAAAAAGAATGGAACCATTGATTCCGCCATTACTGCGATAGATACCCTAACCCTTGATACTACTTGGGCTTATTCCGAGCATGTAGATTTCACCGAAATAGGAAGACTAATTACCCCCTATGGTAATTATATGGATTATACATGGACTGGACCTAGACACGGATTCGACAGCAGTTGGACACACCCTTATGTCTATGACATCACCGACTATGCCTCATATTTAAAGGACTCTGTCAACGTACGGGTTCATTATGATGGATGGAGTGCCGCCTTCCGCGCCAAAGTAGAATTCATATTTATAGAAGGTCAGCCTACCAGAACGGTCGAAAATGTACGGGAAGTATATCACGCTTATTACAGCTACCCTAACTCCACCGATTTTGAAAATCAGGTTTCCGCTCAAACTTTTTCTATCGCTCCCAACGTTACTTCTGCTAAAGTCGCAGTTTACATCACAGGTCATCAAAATCAAGGCGAATTTGATCCACATAGTTTTTATTTAAAGGTAAATGGCGCTGAGGTTTATACCAAACTGTTTTGGAAAGATGACTGCGACATCAACCCCGTATCTCCACAAGGCGGCACCTGGATACTACACCGTGCAAATTGGTGCCCGGGTGATAAGGTTCCCGTTTACGAAGCCGATATTACACCTTACATTACGGCCGGTCAAAATGCATCCATTGACTTAGATTTAGATGATTTTTCCATTTGGCCTCCGGATATTAACACCACCTATTCTGCCGGCTACGGAATTACAGCCCATCTGATTACCTATTCATCACAGAAAAACAATGATGCGATGATGGAAGAAATCATTGCACCCAATTCTGATAAACCCTATCTTCATTGGAACCCTGTATGTACCAATGCTAAAGTGAAGATTAAAAACACAGGAAAGCAGAACTTAACCTACGCAGAAATTTCCTACTGGGTAAAAGGAGGCAACAAATGGTACTACGAATGGACCGGTAATCTTGACCCGTTTCAATCAGAGATTATCACGTTGCCTGCTTTTGATTTTAGTGGATTAGATACCAATGACCGTGTCTTTTATGCCGAAGTTAAATGGCCTAACCAAACCCCCGATGAGTTCACCTTTAACAACAAGCTGGAATCAGCTTTTAAAATGACCCCTAAACTCGATTCTATATTCATTATTTACTTCAAAAGCAACAATCGACCTCAGGAAGACGCCTATCTCCTTCGCAATGAGAATGGCGACACCGTCCTTTTCAAAAATACCTTTGCCGCTTCAACTTTATACCGCGACACCATGCACTTAACTCCCGGCAGCTATTATTTCGACTTCTACGATTATGATGCTACCAATTATGGATGTGGTGATGGATTGCAAATCTGGATGAACCAACCACCAACTGTTCTGACTACAGCTGTTAACTATGAATCCACAGGTTTGCTAAGGTTCTATAAAAAGAACGGGACAACCATGATTAAAAACTGGGATGGTGATTTTGGCGGCAATAGTCATTATGAATTTACAGTTGGTTATCCACTGGGGCATAACTCATCTAAAACCCCGCCTTCCGCTCCAGTACACAATACGGGTTTCAATGATTTGGCAGTTGCGGCAGCTTCGCTGAACGTATTTCCAAATCCGGCAAAAGATCTAGTGAACATTCAAATCAATATGAGTCAAGATGCTGACGGAACTATAGAGATGAACGACATTTCAGGAAGAATAATTAGACAGTTTACTGTAAAGGGTTCATCAACCTATTCGATGTCTGTTCCTACTTCCGACTTTGCAAAGGGTATGTACTTCGTCAACTTTATTTCCGAGGGAATTAGAGTTTGTCAAAAGCTGGTAGTTCAATAGATTCTTGATTTAAATTAGTGGGGCTTCAAGTGATTTTTCATGAATTACCTGGAGTCCCACTAAATATTTAAGTCAAAACATTGCCTGTTTATCAAGCAGTTACAAAGGTCTCCCCAAATTTAGTTGGCAAAATGTTTGGAAACCTAGATACCAATTCTACTTTTGCGCTCCCTTTAAAAAAGAGAGGGAATTAAAACAAAAATCATTAAACATGAAATCACGCAGTTATAGCACACGCACGGTGGCTGAGCACGACTTGAAGCGCGAGTGGTTTATTGTAGATGCAGAAGGCCAAACCTTAGGTAGAATGACTACCAAGATCGCTTCTGTTCTTCGCGGTAAACACAAAGCAACATTTACTCCTAACAACGATTGTGGCGACTATGTAATCGTTATCAATTCGGCTAAAGTTAGAATGACCGGAAAGAAAATGACCGATCGTCCTTTGGTTCACTACACGGGTTACCCGGGTGGTCAACGTATGGCAACTCCTCAGGAGATTATTCAAAAGAATCCTAACAAACTGATTGAACATGCTGTAAAAGGTATGTTGCCGAAAAGTTCTTTAGGCGATAAGTTGTACAAAAAATTATTTGTTTACGAAGGAGCCGAGCATCCGCATACGGCACAAAAACCAAAAGCTTTATAATTATGGATAAAGTAACTGTAGGAAGAAGAAAGGCAGCTGTTGCTCGCGCAGTAGTAAAAGCCGGCACAGGTGTTATCATCATTAACGGAAAAGATTATAAGGATTTTTTCCCTTTAACCTATCTTCAGAACAAGGTAGAAGCTCCTTTAGTAATCTCTGAAAGCACCGGTAGATACGATGTATCTATCAACGTATTTGGAGGAGGGATTAAAGGACAGGCCGAAGCAATTGCATTGTCTATTGCCCGCGCTCTTATCATTGATAATCCGGAAAAGAGACCGGAGTTGAAGAAAGCGAAATTATTACGCAGAGATGCCCGTAAGGTTGAACGTAAGAAAACCGGTCTTCGCAAGGCTCGTAAACAGGAACAATTCAGTAAACGTTAATCCTTTGTTGAACTCAAACAATTTAAAGAAAATGAATAGAATAGAACATAAAGACTTGCTGGACGCACAGGTTCACTTTGGTCACCTGAAGAGAAAATGGAATCCAAAAATGTTACCTTATATTTTCGGTGAAAAGAAAGGTATTCATATTATCGACCTTAACCGTACTTCTGATAAATTGGAGGAAGCGGCACAAGCTGCCAAAGCAATTGCAAGAAGCGGACGCAAAATAATGTTTGTGGCTACTAAAAAGCAAGCGAAGGAAGTAGTACGCGCAGCGGCTACAAGAACAGGTATGCCTTTCGTAACTGAAAGATGGTTAGGTGGTATGTTGACTAACTTCACCACTATCCGCAAATCTATCAAGAAGATGCAAGGTATCGAAAAGATGCTTCAGGATGGAACCTTGGAAAGTGTAACTAAGAAAGAGAAACTCGTTCTTACACGTGAAAAGGAAAAGATGGAGAAGGTGCTAGGCGGTGTGGCTAATATGGGTCGCGTTCCGGCAGCATTGTTCCTGGTGGACATTATGCACGAAAACATTGCGTTGAAAGAAGCAACCCGTTTGAACATTAATACTTTCGGAATTGTAGATACTAACTCTGACCCTAATAAGGTTGACTACGCTATTCCCGGAAATGATGATGCAGCAAAATCAATCGCTATTCTTACTAACTACATTGCCGATGCAATTGCAGAAGGTTTGGCAGAGCGTTCTGCTTCTCAAGAAGGAATGGACGGTGCTGACAGCGATGAAGATTCGGCAGATAACAACCGTTTTGACAATGAAGTAGAAGAAGAAGGTGGTGTAAAGAAGGATGAAAAAGGCCGTCTTCCATTGAAGAAACGCAGCAACACCGGAGGCGGTACAGGTGGTAACACCCGTGGCGGAGCCGGAACAGGCAACAGACCAAGAACAGGTACCGGAACTGGCGCACCAAAGAAGTTCTAAACCGGAGTTTGAGAATTACAAAAATTCGAGAATGATAAGAAGCAGCCAGGTTTAACCACTTGGCTTCTTCATTTAAAGAAGAGCAAAACCTATTATTAATCAGCAAAAAATAATTAAACAAAAATGTCAGTAACAGTAACAGCAGCACAAGTAAATGAATTAAGAAACATGACCGGAGCCGGTTTGATGGATTGCAAGAAAGCATTGACCGAGGCGAACGGAGATATTCAGGCAGCTATCGATTTTTTACGTAAGAAGGGAGCTAAAGTAGCTGAGCTTCGCGCTGGACGCGCAGCCGCAGAAGGTGTGGTGATAGCGAAGACTTCAGCGGATAATAAGAGCGGAGTAGCCGTGTATCTATCATGTGAGTCGGACTTCGTAGCGAAGAACGATTCGTTTGTAAAGTTTGCAACGGATATAGCGGAATTGGCTTTGGCTAAAGCACCAGCCTCTTTAGAGGCTTTGTTAGAGTTGGACTTAAACGGGTCAACCGTAAAAGCACAGGTTCAGGAAAAAGTATCGGCTATTGGTGAGTTAATCAACGTATCGGCATACGAAACCATTCAGGGCGAAGGTGTGGTAGCTTATAACCACATGGGTAACAAAATTGGAGTATTGGTAGGTTTGAATAAGTCTTTGAATGATGCTATTACAACTGTGGGTAAGGATGTGGCTATGCAAATTGCAGCTATGAATCCTTTGGCAGTGGATGCTGCGGGCGTTTCACCTGAGGTATTGGCTCGTGAAAAAGGAATTGCACGCGAGAAAGCGGCAGCTTCAGGCAAGCCGGAGAATATTCTGGATAAAATAGCTGAAAGCGCAGTGAATTCTTACATCAAAGAAAACACTTTGCTTACTCAACCTTTTGTAAAGGATAGCAGCAAAACAGTAGCACAGGTTTTGGGTGCAGCTGAAAGCGGATTGTCGGTTTCTTCTTTCAAGAGAGTGGAAAGAGGAGCGAAATAAGAGATAGCATAAGTTAAAGAAAAAGCCCGATAGAAATATCGGGCTTTTTTATTTTGGATAGCTTTGAATTTCGTTCCTCTTATAATAACCAAACGATCCATTTTATTCATTTTGGTCAAAAAATACGGCTTTTGTGTGTTTTTGAAAAATTATGAACTATCGAAAAACGATTTAAGAAACCTAAGCAACGATTGCTAGAACCTTGGCAATGATTGCCGGAACCTTAGCAACGGTTGGTAAAACTTCTTTAACGGCTGATAAAACCTTAGGAACCGCTGCACAAACCTTAGCAGCCATTGGGCAAACCTGCGGAAGGGCTAAAGAAACTTGCAAAATGCCAGCCAAAACCTTAGCAACCGTTGCCAATACTTCTTCAACCTTTGCTAAGGTTTACAAAATAATTAAAGAAGTTTGCGCAATTGCTTAATAACATTGGACTACCTCTTATTAGCGATGTTACAAAAGCCGCTATTAGGAAACCAATCAATTTTGAATAGTTGGCTGCAAAAGAGGGTGTTATTAGTACTCAGTTATTACCAAACCTTCTTTAGCTGGTAGTTCTCAACTTTGAAAACATTGACGAAGCGGTTTTCATAGTAATTGATTGAAGCATCGCCTTTTTTGTTTTTGAAGAAATCGAACTGAAAGCCTGTGCCGCTGTAGTGCTGGGTGGAGATATTGTTCAGGAAATCTTTGCCATAATCTTTCAATGAACTGAGAATGAAATTCATGGCATCGAAACCGAGACAAGCATATTTGGCCGGCTCGACATTAAACAAGGATTGATAAGCTGCTCTGAAGTTTATGGTTTCTTTTTGTGTTGAATCCAAAGCAAAAGCATCGCTGAGATGGGTGTTGAAATCGTTGATGTAGTCGAGCCGGAGGATATCGCCACTGAGCCAGGTAGGCATGCCGTAAACCACGATTTTCTTTTCTTTTAAATCATCGTGAAGCAAACGCAGGTTGCCGTTTATAAATGATTCATCGAAGGATGTGATGATGAGCACATTGGTTTTGCCTGCCTTGAGTTGTTCGGTGGCGGTTGTCTTTTTACCATTGAGCAACATGGTTTTGGTATTCAGAAAGGCAACAGTAAATTTTACGGCAGCCGTTTTGTTATATGCCTTGAACAAGGAATCGAACCGCTGGGCCACCGTTAAACTTCTGTCGACATCGGGAGTATAGATAATAACATTGCTGCCGGCAAAGGTATCAACAATAGAATTGAAAAGCGCATCGACATGCGAATCAATGGTAGGCGCTAACTTGAGGTGGTAGGGATTATCGGAGGTTAAACTCTTGGAGGGAGTAAAAGGCTGGATATTGACTATTTTGTGTTGTTTGCAATATTCGGCCACCAGTTTTGAATTGGAGGTGGAAACCGCCCCTATAATAATATTCGATTTGCCGATTGCGGTGTCTTTAAGAACTTCCTGCGTTATCGAATCGCTGTTGTGGCAATCATAGACCTGTAGAATAATTCTGGTGCTGTCGGCCGATTGGCGAACAGCCTGCAATACCCCTTGGTAGAAATCGAGGGAGGTGATGGCTTCCTCATCTATATGGATTTTAGTAGCCGCAAAATAACTATGGGCGTTGGTAAAAGTATCCAGGCGCTCGGTGGTGGTTTCGGATTGAAAAGGGAGGATGAGTGAAATGCGAAAAGCAGAATCGGTTTGTGAGAAAGAGTCATAAAACGCAAGACACAATACAATGGACAGAAACAGTTTGCGGTTTGTTGTTTGTCGTATGTTGTTGAACCAAGGCAGGTTTAAAATTCCCATTTGCTCATTTACTGATTTCGAAATTTATTCGCTGATTTATTCCCACTCGATAGTTGCGGGAGGCTTGCTGCTGATGTCATAAACCACCCGGTTTACGCCCTTTACCTGATTGATAATTTCGTTGGAAGTTTTGGCAAGGAATTCATATGGCAAATGGCTCCAGTCGGCTGTCATGCCATCGGTTGAGTTTACGGCACGAAGTGCGATGCAGTTTTCGTAGGTTCTTTCATCGCCCATAACTCCTACACTCTTCACCGGCAAAAGAATAGCCCCTGCCTGCCATACTTCCATATAGAGATTATATTTCTTCAGGTTCTCCATATAAATATGGTCGGCATCTTGCAAGATGCGTACCTTTTCGAGAGTAATATCTCCCAAAATTCGCACCGCTAAACCAGGCCCGGGGAAAGGATGGCGGAAAAGTATTTCGGGAAGAAGTCCTAACTCTCTTCCGGCTTTGCGTACTTCATCTTTAAACAAGTTGCGCAGCGGCTCTACAATTTTCAATTTTAAAATATCGGGTAAGCCTCCTACATTGTGGTGCGACTTAATGGTGGCTGAAGGACCTTTTACGGAAACCGATTCAATCACATCGGGGTAAATAGTTCCCTGCGCCAACCACTTTACTTCGGGATGTTTGTTGGCTTCATGTTCGAAGGTTTCAATAAACACACGGCCAATGATTTTACGTTTCTGCTCAGGGTCACTTACTCCTTTCAGTTCATGAAGAAAACGTTGACCGGCTCTAACACCATGCACGTTCAAGCCCATCTCCACATACTTGCTCATGACTGTTTCATATTCGTCTTTGCGCAGCAATCCATTATCTACAAAGATGCAAAGCAGATTATCGCCAATGGCTTCTTCTAAAAGCAATGCCGCAACTGATGAATCAACTCCTCCGCTCAATCCCAAAATTACTTTCTCCTCTCCTATCTGCTTCTTTAAACTCTTCACCGTTTCTTCTACAAAACTAGCGGACGTCCATTTGTGGGAACAACCACATACATCGAATAGGAAGTTTTGCAGAATCTGATGGCCTTCTGTGCTGTGATAAACTTCGGGATGAAATTGCAAACCATAGACAGGATTGGCAAAAGCATTTTTCTTAGCGCGAAAAGCAGCCACCTCAATAGAATCGCTGCCGGCAATTAATTCAAATTTATCGCCAATGCTTTTAATTGAATCGGCATGGCTCATCCATACCTGGCATTTGTCGGTTACATCTTTAAACAATACATCAGACGCCTCTTTTAACTGTAAATGTGCTCGACCATACTCACGGGTGTTGCTTTTCTCTACCGATCCACCCAACTTCTGCGCCAATAACTGAGCCCCATAGCAAACCCCTAAGAGCGGCTTAGCCTCGATTAGTTTTTCGATATCCACCATAGGTGCATCCTTTTCACGAACGCTAGCAGGAGAACCTGAAAGGATAATCCCTTTTATATCAGCGGTGAGCTCCGGAATTTTATTGAAAGGATGAATTTCGCAATAGACTTCCTGCTCTCGTACTCTACGAGCAATTAGTTGTGTATATTGAGAACCAAAATCGAGAATGAGAATTTTTTCTGTCATGGCGCGAATATAAAAAATGAAGACGTAGCACGTGCGAAATGCAAGACAGATTGATGTCATTTTTATCCTCATTCCATATTTAGTATTTTCGCGGTTCTGTGTAGATAAAAATACCACCGCCTAAATGTATCTAGATCCCCGGACGGTTATCATTATTAATATTTTCAGTGCAGCCCTTCTGGGTATTGCACTCCTGGCAGTTTCAAGGGGTTATTTAAAGCAAATTCCCAGTATTTTTCGATGGGCGGTTGCCTCACTTCTGCATGCGGCTGCTTGGATTCTGTATTCGCTTTGGGGAGTAGTACCAAACTTCATTTCTATTATTTTGGGTATGACGGCATTATTATGGTCGCTCGGATTCTATTATCAAATAATAGCTGAATTCACGGGTAAAATAAAGCGTATTCACTGGGTCTATTATGTTAATGCCCTTTCTGTGGCCGGATTGGCTTATTTCCTTTGGGTAAAACCGGATACATCTGTCCGGATTGTAATAGTATCAATAGCCTCAGCTGTGTTTCTGTTTGGTAGTTCATTTCTTCTTTTAGTAGACAGTAAAAAACGTCCTAGTTCACATATATTTACCGGTTTAGTATTTGGATTTTCCGGGCTCATACTACTTTTTAGAGCAGGGTACTTTCTCTTCTGGGATACAAATCCTAACCAAACAGTCTTTACTCAAAACGCTATTCAAAGTGTTACGTTTTTGACTTCCTATCTTACCGCTGCAATGATTACCTTTGGTTTCTTGCTTATGAGCTATGATAGATATATAACTCAACATGAAAAGGCAGAAGACGAAATTATACTTAGCGAAAAGCGACTTAATGAGGCGCAGAAACTGGCTAAATTAGGAAGCTGGGAATTTGATCTTAATACGAACGAACTAACCTGGTCCAAAGAACAATACCGTATTTTTGATTTGGATGAAACAGCACCTGATAAACTATATGAACTTTGCCGGACACGAATACACCCTGATGATATTGCGCAAATGGATGAGTCAATTCGCATTAGTAAAGAGAAAGGACAAGGGGTTACCTACGAGCATAGGGTTATTTGCAGCGATGGAAGCATAAAATATTTATTGGGCAAAGGAGAGACTTTTAAGAGTGGAGATGGGACCAAAAATATGTTGCGTGGAACTGTACAAGACGTTACCGAGATAAAATTAGCCGAGAAGAAAATTCTGAGCAACAAAAGAAGATTGAACGAAGCGCAAAAACTGGCAAAAATAGGAAGCTGGGAATTGAACTTAGAAACATTAGAGCAAACCTGGTCAGATGAGCACTACCGTATTTTTGAATTGGAAGATACCCCTGCCGACAAGCTTTTTAAAGCCAACCGTGCGAAAATTCATCCGGATGATATTCCAATGGTTGATAGTTTGTTTGCAGCAGCCATAGAAAAAGGAGAACCTATTGCTTACGAATATAGAGTGCTTTGCAATGATGGAAGCATTAAAAATGTAAGTGGTAAAGGGGAGACCTTTTTGGCCGAAGACAACAAAGCAAAGATGATGCGCGGAACCGTGCAGGATATTACGGAGAGAAAGAAAAATGAGCAGCTCCTTAAAGAGTTCGAGCACTTTTTTTATAATAGTAATGACCTTTCGTGTATTGCCAATCAAAAAGGTTACTTTGAAATTATCAACTCAAAGTTTGAAAAACTTTTGGGTTATTCTGAAAAGGCATTGATAGAAAGTAGTTTTTTAAGCTTTATTCATGCAGATGATATCGCTGCTACCAACAGGATAATGGAAACGTTGGAAACAGGGGCTACCGTTTTAAATTTCGTGAACCGTTATAAAAAGAAGGATGGAGAATATTTATGGTTGGAGTGGGCTGCCACGCCCGATGAAGCAACCGGAAAAATATACGCCATTGCACACGATATTACAGGGCGAAAGAAAGCGGAAGAAACCAATCGTAAGTTCGCTATTCTCGAATCGAAAAGCAAGGAGATGGAGCAGTTTGCTTATATCGCTTCTCATGATTTGAGGGAACCGCTTTTAACTATAAAAAACTATGCCGATTTGTTTACGGATGAATATGCCGGAAAGTTGGACAAAGATTCGAGCGATTATTTGCACCGCATTTCACAGGCTGCCGGGCGCATGGATGAATTGATAAAAGGGCTGTTGGATTATTCGCGATTGAGCAAATTAAAAGAATTGCAACAGGTAGACAGCAACGTTATTTTGCAGGAAGTTTTAGCTGATTTGAATTCACTAATTGTTAGCAGTGGTGTAAATATGACCACCAGCGAATTGCCCGTGGTTAATGCCTACCCGATGGAATTAAAACAACTTTTCCAAAACTTACTCACGAATGCCATCAAGTTCAAAAAGAACGGAATAAATTCCGAGATTTGCATATCTTGCGAAAAAATAGATGGTGTTTGTACCTTTCGAGTTGAAGATAATGGGATTGGGATTGAAGATACGGATAAGGAGAAAATATTCGGCTTGTTTCAACGGGTGAACGGACGAAATTCGTACCCCGGTAGTGGTATCGGTTTGGCTTATTGCAAAAAAATTGTTGAATTGCATCATGGAAATATTTGGGTAGAGTCGGTTTTTGGTAAAGGGAGTTCGTTTTACTTCACTATATTAACCTAATAAAAATGCGCAAAAAAGTAAATAGAGTATTACTGGTAGATGACGATGAGGACGCTAATTTTATTCAAGAGAAAATAATTCGCAAGAATGATTTTGCCGAAACCATCGATAAGGTTTGCAACGGTGTGGAAGCATTGGAATATTTGAATGATTGCATTAAAGGCAAACATGCTTTGCCCGAAATCATTTTTCTGGATTTGAACATGCCACGAATGGATGGCTGGTCCTTTATTGACAAGTATAACTTGCTGGATGAAAAGGTGCGCAAGAAGATTGAGCTAATCATTCTCACTTCATCTATCAATCCCGATGATGCCGAAAGAGCCAAACAAACACCGGAGGTTAAGGGTTACAAGACCAAGTTTTTGAACAGTGAACAGCTAAACGAGATTTTAAGAATTATGCCTGCCTGATTCAGCAACGGCTGAAATAGTTTTTCCCACTCGCCCTTTTGGACGCCTTACCTGAAATAACGATTCTAACCATAAATAGAAATTCAAATAATTCGTGACCGGTTTTCTTCCGTTGTCACCAGAGCATGGCTACGATAATCTGTATATCTCCATTTTCTGCCTTTATGTCCTGTCTACACAAAATCCTCCAAAAAACACGCTTGCGAAGCACGTTTACATCCTTTCAAAGCCCATCTACACAAAAACATTAACATCTTACACACTTGCAAAGCTATTTTGCAGCACATTTTTAACAGCTTACATAAAATCTTTAACATCTTACGCTGCCGCTTTTTCCGATTACAAAGCCGCAAAAGGCAGTGGCATCATCGCAAAGCACATTTACACAAAATTTCACCTCGCTTACAAAGCGACTATCTTCCTTTACTTAGCTGCAAAAGCACCCTGCAACAAAGCTAAAGCCAAACACCGGAAATTATTTACGACTTAATTAAAAATTTCCGTGGCATACATAATCGCATGGACCATTCACCCTGCTGCCAAGAGACGAAAGCTTAATCAAAAGCATCTGCCTATTTCAGAACAAATAATAATACGGGCAAAAATTATTAAGCGGGCAAACTCTTTCACTCTTAATATTCGCGAACAAACCCACCCTTTCCAGCAAAGAAACTTGGCAGTTTCAGATACTTGCGTATTTTTCGCCCCGAATCAAAACCCCTATTATGAAAAAAATATTTCTCTCTCTATTTGTAGCTGCTTTCTCATTTAGCAGCTTTGCCCAAACCACCATTGCCAACGGCAATATGGAAAACTGGGACAGCCCTACGGGTGCTGCCGCTGAACCTTCTAATTGGAATTCCGGAAAAACGGCCAGTGGTTCTGTAGCGTTGCTTGTCCCCCAAACCTGTTATCGCGATGCAAGTACCCTCAATGGAGGAAGCTATTGCGCTAAGGTTGTAACCACCAATTATATAGGAACAGTCGTCAACGGAGCTTTGACAACAGGCCAATTAATAGCCAATTCTACCGTAAAGGCGGAAGGATACATTAGAACACAAACGGCCGATGCTACCCATCGTATGGACTTCGTAGGTCGTCCCGATAGCATTGTTTTTTGGTATAAATATACCCCTTCAGGCACCGATTACCCAAGGGTTGAAGCCCGTCTGCATATTTCTAATTGCGAAGCACCGGAGATTCCTGTGAACAATAATCACCCTTTAGATACAATTAATATTGTCGCTCGTGCTTTGTGGACAGGTGGCACTGGAACAATATCCAACTGGACCCGTGTTTCCGTCCCCTTTTCCTATCGCAATGCAACCACTCCGGCTTATATCCTTATAACCTCTACCAGCAGTGGCGACCAAAACGGAGGCACACAAGGCAGTATCCTTTGGCTCGATGAATTTTCGGTGGTGTATAATCCAACGATTGCTTGCGGAACAATAAATGCTACTACCTATTATGTGTCGGCTGCCACAGGTGCAAGTGTGAATGTACCGTTCACTTTAACCGGAGTTTATAATGGTGGAAATACCATCACCGCTCAACTAAGCGATGCCAACGGTTCGTTCTCCTCTCCCACTACTATCGGTTCAATAGCAGCTACAACTTCAGGAACAGTATCGGCTACCATTCCGGCAAACACCGCGAGTGGAACCGGCTATAGAATCCGTGTGGTTTCAAGCAGCCCTGGTTTAACGGCTGCTGATAATGGCGCAAACATTACAGTTGTTTTAGCGAGCAATTCTATTGCACCTACAGCTGCACAAACAATCCCTGCCAACGTGGTGGGTGGTGCATTAAGCGTTACCGAAACAAGCGGCAATACAGCACGTGAGTGGAAATTTACCACCACCAGCGGAAGTGGTTACCAAAGTTTTGGCACGGCTCAAACCGGTACGGCTTACACCCCACTATTTGCCAATGCGGGTACTTACTATGTTGTATGTGTAACGTCTTACCCCAACGGAATAACCGTTAGCAGCAATGAAGTAGCGATTACCGTGGTTGAAAACAGCATCGCCCCGACAGCTTCGCAAAGCATATTGGTAGGCGTAAACGGCAATCTGTTGACCGTTACCGAATCACCTGTAGCTATTTCCCGTGAATGGTTTTCTGCCGCTACCCCAGGCGGACCTTATACCATGATAAGCCCTATGCAAATGGGCACCACCTATACTCCTAACTTTTTAAGTGCAGGCACTTACTACGTGGTGTGCGAAAGTTTCTACAATGGCGGAGTTACTGCTATCAGTAATGAAGTGTTGATTTCGGTTGGCAATGCGACTATCACAACGGGCACAGTCAACGGCTCTCCTTTCCTGTTCAGTCCATCGGCACCTGATGCAATCATTACAGTTCCATACACTACCAGTGGCACCTTCAACGCAGGAAACATTTTCACCGCACAACTATCGGATGCCAATGGCTCGTTCACTGCTCCCACTACAATTGGTTCGTTAGCATCGCTCGTGTCGGGCAATATCAATGCAACAGTACCGCATACAGTAGCCGCAGGCACCGGTTATAGAGTGAGAGTAATTTCGAGCAATCCCGTTGTTTTGGGAAGTGATAATGGCGTTGACATGGCCGTTGACCAGTTTAATAATTCTATTGCTCCCACTTCTACTCAAAACATTATGCACGGAGTTAACGGAACGGCAATAGCTGTTACTTCTTCGCAAACTTCCACCAGTCAATGGAAGTATTCTACCACCAGCGGCAGTGGTTATGGTAGCTTCGCACCTGCCGAAACGGGTAGCTCTTACACGCCTAACTTCGTTGCTCCGGGTACTTACTATGTAGTTGCTGTATCTACTAATAGTTATAATGATTCAGTAACCAGTGCCGAAGTGCAAATTGATGTAACGAACGGAACTACCTTAACTACCTCAGCAGTGGCAGGTTCACCGTTTTATGTGTCTGATAGTTTGACGGCTGCCGTAGATGTTGATTTTACCTCTGATGTAGTGTTCAATGCCGGCAATATCTTCAAAGCACAACTATCCGACTATAACGGAAGCTTTACGGCCGCTACCGAAATAGGTAGTTTGAGTGGTAGCGCCATTGGCACTATACATGCCGTTATTCCGGGTAACACTTCGGGCAGCAGCGCCTATCGTATCCGCGTTATCTCCACCGACCCTGCTTTAACAGGCACCGATAACGGAGCTGATTTGCAAGTGGTGCCTTTCGAAGTTTCTATAACTCCGATGGATACCCAGAATCTGCCGCAAGCTACTTACGGAAATGTCATTACAGCCACCACTACGCAGACTGCTACCTATCAATGGCTTTACACCCAAACTTCGGGAAGCTTCTACGCAGGTTTTGCCCCTCCGCAAACTACAGCTACCTATACTCCCCGCTTTCCTTTGGTCGGAACATATTATGTAGCCTGCAAAGCTACAAACAGTGCACACAATGCGACCATATCGCAGGAAGTAGTGGTGATAGTTTCAGCTCCAACCGGTATTAAGAACGAAACTAATGAAATCATCAAAGCATACTGGAGCGGGAACGATTTTGTAGTTGATCTGAGTGCATCGACCCTTTCGAAACCAAGGATTGAATTGATAAACATGCAAGGGCAGGTAGTATTGACACAAACATTAAATGCGACTTCGACAAATCTCGTTCGCAATAACCTGAGTGAAGGCATTTATCTATTCCGCATCATTGATGGCGACAAAATATTTAACGGGAAGTCGGTCAAAAAATAGGAAGTCGAATTTGTCAAATATTCAAAGTCTTCAACCCCGTCCAGCAGGACGGGGTTTTTATTGAAATCAAATGATGATTTACGAGTTAGAGGCAGCCCTTTTGCTGCATGAAATGCCGTAACTAACCTTGTTGGTAATTCATGCTTCCACCTCCCTTCTTTCGTGTTTAATTTGCAGGTAAATTCAACCTAACACTTAAACTCAAAATATACGATGCTGCTACTCGATGGAAAAAAACTGGCTGACGAACTAAAGGCAGAAATAAAAACAGAAGTAGATGCTATTACCCAAACCGGCAAACGCGCTCCTCATCTGGCAGCCATTCTTGTAGGCAATGATGGCGGCAGCCTCACTTACGTGGGACACAAAGTGAAAGCCTGTGAGCAGGTTGGGTTTAAATCAACCCTCCTTCATTTTGATGATACCGTTACCGAGGAGTTTCTATTGAGCGAGGTAAAGAAGTTGAACGAAGATGCAGGAGTGGATGGCTTCATAGTGCAGTTGCCTTTACCTAAACACATAAATGCCGACAAGATTATAATGACTATTGACCCGCTAAAAGATGTAGATGGGTTCCATCCTGTCAATGTCGGCAAAGTAGCCTTGGGAATGTCGGCCTATATTTCTGCTACGCCACTTGGTATCACTAAAATTTTGGAGCGTTACAACATCGCTACCGAAGGCAAACATTGCGTGGTAATTGGTCGAAGCAACATAGTGGGTCGACCGATGAGCATACTGATGAGCGGTCAAAGCAAAACCGGTAATGCCACAGTTACGGTTTGTCATTCCAAAACCAAAAACCTCAAAGAGATAACCCTTCAGGCCGACATCATCATTGCCGCCCTCGGCAAACCTGAATTCCTGACAGGCGATATGGTAAAGGAAGGTGCTGTGATAATCGATGTAGGCACTACCCGTGTAGCCGATGCTACTGCCAAGAACGGATGGCGATTGAAGGGGGATGCTAAATATGATGAAGTGTCTAAAAAGTGTAGTGCCATCACTCCGGTGCCTGGTGGTGTAGGTCCTATGACGGTTGTTTCTCTTTTACTCAATACTTTAAAAGCCGCAAAAAATGAAGTACTCTAAGTTAAACTTTAGCCATGTTTCGGCATTCATTATCTTGGTTGCGTTACTCAGTTCCTGCAATCAAAAGGATAAGCCGAAGAGTGAAGGCACACCCATCACTATTACGGGCAATGCTGTTTATTCGGATACTGCCACCAGTTCGGTAAGAGTGTTTGACCAGAATGGAAAAGTATGCATTCAGCAAAGCAATATCTTCTTTGAAATAGTGAATGTGTATGAAGGCAAAAACAAAATTCCTTTACTGCTGAAAATTAAGAAAACAGAACTCTGCGTAGCTGATTCGGTGAATAGAGAAAGAGTTTATGAAATAGAAGCGAAAAGTGTTTTGGACACTAAGAGCATTGCTTGGACAAGCAGTTTTGTAGCTACGGAGATAGAGTTTAAAGACAACGTACTTCTGGCAACCAAAGAAGGTTCAGAATCGGAAGAAGATTTGTTAACCCGTTATAGTTTGCTTGATGGGAAGGCTGTTATTTCTTGCTCTTATAACGATATGAAGATAGTCATTCCGAATGTTCGGGAGAAAAGATTCATAGGCTTTATTTCACAAAAAGCCACGACCAACCCGATACAAAATTTGAAAGAAGAGAACGTTTTGGGTTTAATCAATTACTCTTCATGCAATTCAACACTTGGATCCGTAGCTGTAAAACTTAAACGAAGCAAAGCAGCCGAAAAAATACCTACCTATACCCCCGAAATGACCTTGGTTGCTGACAACTCCAATGCCACTGTTATCGAAGATGGACGCTCGGTTATACTGATGAAAGCCAATGAAAACTATACAACAAAGGACATTACTGACTTCAGTGTAAAATTCACTTTTTATTATGGTGATGATAATGAAGCCACCGACATTATAATACCCATCCGCAACGATAAACTCGATATTGCTGGGGCTAAACTTGACAAAGATATTTTTGAGATTATCTTGCATTAGGTTTTGCCGTTAAACATTCCGCCACGTTTTGTATGTGATTACCAATTCATTATTTAATCAAAAAACCAAGCGCAGGCAAACAGGCAATTCATGAATAAACTTTTACTATTTCTCTCTGCCGTTTTTATATCCATAATTACTTTCGCTCAGGCACCCCCGCAAAAAATGAATTATCAGGCTATTGTTAGAAATAACTCCGGTCAGCCTGTTGCTAACGGCACGGCTGTGTCCTTACGATTTACCATACGGGACCAAACTGCTGCGGGTTCGGTAGTTTATACCGAGATAAACAACACCTCAGCTAATCAGTTTGGTTTAGTAAATGTGCAAATTGGGACGTTTGCCTCCTTAGCTATAGTGAATTGGGCAAGCGGGCCTAAATTTCTGGAGGTAGAAGCGGACATTAACAGTTCAGGGACTTACGCAAACATGGGTACCTCTCAATTAATCAGTGTTCCTTATGCCCTATTTGCGGGAAATAGTGCTACCGGCCCAAGCGGCCCTAAAGGAAACACCGGAAACCCGGGACCTGCGGGAGTTCCGGGTCCTACAGGACCGGGAGGAGGAGCTACTGGTCCTACCGGTGCTATTGGACCCACAGGGAATAACGGAATCACAGGATATACCGGTTCTACCGGCTCCATAGGAACAACCGGAAGTGTCGGTTCCACAGGAGCTGTTGGTTCAACAGGAGCCACAGGTGCAATAGGAAGTTTAGGTGCCACTGGAGCGAATGGAGCAACAGGTGCAGGTGTAACAGGTGCTACGGGTATTACAGGAAGTAACGGTGCCACTGGAAATACAGGAGCTACCGGAGCAGGTGCTACCGGGGCAGGTGCTACCGGGGCAACGGGAGTGACAGGAAATGACGGAGCCACAGGTGCAGTAGGTCCAACCGGTATTAATGGGGCTACGGGTGCGGGTGCAACAGGTGCAACCGGAAGTAACGGTGCTACGGGAATTACAGGAGCTACTGGAGCCGGTGCTACAGGGGCAACGGGAGTAACAGGTAATGACGGAACTACAGGTGCCGTGGGACCGACCGGTATTAATGGGGCTACGGGTGCGGGTGCAACAGGTGCAACTGGAAGTAACGGTGCCACAGGGAATACAGGAGCTACCGGAGCAGGTGCTACTGGTGCAACGGGAGTGACAGGAAATGACGGAGCGACAGGTGCCATGGGACAAACCGGTATTAATGGGGCTACGGGTGCTGGTGTAACCGGTGCAACAGGGAATACAGGAGCTACTGGAGCAGGTGCTACTGGTGCAACGGGAGTGACAGGAAATGACGGGGCGACAGGTGCTGCGGGACCGACCGGTATTAATGGGGCTTCGGGTGCAGGTGTAACCGGTGCTACCGGAGCTACAGGAAATAACGGTGCCACCGGAAATACGGGAGCTACCGGAGCGGGAACTATCGGTGTAACAGGTGTAACAGGAAATGACGGTGCAACTGGCGCTGCTGGACCAACAGGAAATATTGGAGCAACAGGTGCAGGTGTAACCGGTGCTACCGGTTCGACAGGAAATAACGGTGCCACCGGAAATACCGGAACTACAGGAGCGGGAACTACCGGTGCAACGGGTGTAACCGGAAATGACGGGGCAACAGGTGCTGCGGGGCCAACTGGTAATAACGGAGCTACGGGTGCAGGTGTAACGGGTGCTACAGGCGCTACAGGAAATAACGGTGTCACCGGAAATACAGGCGCAACAGGGGCTGGAACTACCGGTGCAACGGGAGTAACCGGAAATGACGGGGCAACAGGTGCTGCGGGGCCAACCGGTAATAATGGAGCAACAGGTGCAGGTGCAACGGGTGCTACAGGCGCTACAGGAAATAACGGTGCCAACGGAAATACAGGAGCTACAGGAGCAGGAACTACCGGTGCAACGGGTGTAACCGGAAATGACGGGGCAACAGGTGCTACAGGAAGTGTCGGAGCCACAGGAGCTAATGGAGCTACAGGTGTAGGTTCAATCGGTTCTACAGGCGCTACAGGAAATAACGGGGCCACAGGAAATACTGGTGCTACAGGTGCCATTGGTATTACAGGTGTCACAGGGGCCGGCACTACAGGAGCAACCGGAGTTACAGGGGCCACAGGTCTTTTGGGCGCAACCGGAAGTATTGGTATTACGGGAGCTACTGGTGCAGGAACCACAGGCGCAACAGGTGCCACGGGCACTACCGGTTCAATAGGAAGTATTGGTGTTACTGGAGCTACGGGAGCAGGTGCTACAGGGGTAACGGGAATAACAGGAATCACCGGTGCAACAGGGGTATCAGGTACGACCGGTGCAACCGGGGTTACAGGAGCGGGTGTGACCGGAGCTACTGGCGCTATCGGTATTACAGGCCCTACGGGTGGGTCGAACGACTGGGCTCTGCTGGGAAACAACGC
>CANJVG010000054.1 GCA_947478005.1 Bacteroidota bacterium | reverse complement strand
ATCTCCTCGTAAGCGGGCAAAGTTAAAAACTCTTTGTAATCGCCTTGTTGCACCAGTTCATCAAATATCTCAATAGCCCGTTTCATGGTAGGGGTGTTGAAAGCCGCTTCGCCCACATAGATTTTTATCTCATCGAGTTCCGAAGGCAACATCTTTTTGAATAGTTCATAAGTCACCGTTCTGCCATCTTCGAGTTTGCTTCCGTTCTTAATCCACTGCCAAAGCTGGGTCCTTGAAATTTCGGCCGTAGCCGCATCTTCCATCAGGTTATGGATGGCAGCCGCGCCCACCCCGCGCAACCAGGATTCAATATAAAGAATCCCAACGTTGATGTTCATGCGAAGGCCTACTTCGGTAATGGTGCCAGCGGGCGGAGTCAACAAATCTTTTGGGGTATAAACCTCGCCTTCGCGTTTGATGGCGTAGTTGTTCGGGGTTTTCATGTGCTCGTTGAAAATGTCCATAGCCACTCCCACCAATCCCGGATGGGCCACCCAGGTACCATCGTGCCCGTTGGTCACTTCGCGCAGTTTATCCTGCTTTACCTTATCTATTGCGGCATTATTAGCCGTTTCGTTGTTCTTAATCGGAATAAAAGCACTCATGCCGCCCATCGCGTGAACCACTCTCTTGTGGCAGGTCTGAATCACCAGCTTGCTGTAAGAAGCCATGAAAGGCACAGCCATAGTTACCTGTCCGCGGTCGGGCAACACATAACCTTGAAGATTGCGCAACTTCTTGATGTAGGAGAAAATATAATCCCAGCGGCCACAGTTTAAGCCGGCCATGTGTTCCTTTAATTCATAAATGATTTCGTGGAGTTCGAAGGTGGCGGTCATTGTTTCAATCAGTACGGTTGCCTTAATAGTGCCTTGCGGAATACCCAGTTCGTTTTGTGCCAAAACAAATACATCGTTCCACAAACGGGCTTCAAGATGGCTCTCCATCTTTGGAAGATAGAAGTATGGCCCTGAGCCATTTGCGATAAGCTGCTTAACATTATGAAAGAAGAACAAACCGAAGTCGAAAAGCGAGCCGCTCATCACTTCGCCATCTACTTTTACATGCTTTTCGGTCAGGTGCCAGCCGCGCGGACGAACCATGAGGACAGCGGTCTTTTCGTTCAACTTATATTCTTTGCCTGCTTCGTTTTTGTAAGTAATGGTTTTGCGAATGGCATCACGAAGGTTGATTTGGCCGTCTATATTATTCGCCCAAAACGGAGAATTCGAATCTTCGAAGTCTGCCATAAAGACCTTTGCACCAGAGTTTAGTGCATTGATAATCATCTTGCGGTCCACGGGCCCGGTAATCTCGACTCTGCGGTCCTGAAGGTCGGCCGGAATAGGAGCGGCTACCCAATCACCTTCACGAATGCTTTTTGTTTCATGAAGAAAGTCTGGGGTGTTTCCTGCATCAATAGACTTTTGTCTTTCTATGCGGGCAGCCAGGATTTCGAGTCTTCTTTTATTAAAGGTGCGTTGCAATTTCACCACAAAAGCCAAGGCTTCGGGGGTGAGAATTTCAGCAAATTGCGGAGAAACGGGGGCGGTGATTTCCAGTCCTTGAATAACGTTTGTCATGCGGGTTTTTTGTTTTTAGAACAACTGTCTGACCAATGTCAGACCGCGTATGCTTCGAAATTTTCGCGGCAAATATCGAAAGAAAACGGAAACAGCGAAATTTCGCTCGTTCAAAATTTTCGCTTTCTTTGCTCTCGGCAAATAAATTGCGTTACCCAACATTATGGAGACTACAACGGAAGAAAACATTCGAATCATTTTTGGATTAAAACTAAAGAAATTAAGAACCGACAAGAAGCTTTCCCTACAACAACTCAGCGATATGAGCGGTGTGTCTGTCTCTTACATGAATGAAATTGAAAACGGCAAGAAATACCCAAAGCCCGATAAGATTACCGAACTGGCGAAAGCCCTTGAAACCACTTACGACAGTTTGGTTTCCCTTAAGATAAATAAGAACCTTACTCCGGTGGTTCAGGTTCTTAATCTCCGAATCATTAACGACTTCTTATTTGAAACCTTTGGCGTGGACAAGGGGCTTCTGATGAGCATGATGGCCAATGCGCCTACATCGCTTTCGGCTTTAATTAACTCGGTGTTTGAAATTGCTCGCAACTATAACTTGCAGGAAGAGCATTTCTACTTCAGTTGTCTTCGCTCCTACCAGGAAATGAATGACAACTACTTTGATGATATTGAAGCTGCGGTAGAAAAATTCCGTAGCGATACAGGTCTGGAGCATCCCGAATTGTTAACCTCAGCACAATATGCCGACTTGCTGCGAAAGCAATTCAATTATCGATTGGAAGAAACTGACTTTATAGAATATCCGAAGCTTCGTCACTTCCGTTCGGTGTTTGTGAAAGGCGAACAACCGACCTTGCTCTACAACGTTAAGCTAACTGAACAACAGAAGATATTCCTGTTTGGGAAAGAATTGGGCTTTGCGGTCATGAAGATAGAGAAGCGGCCTATTACTACTTCCTGGTTAAAGGTAGAATCATTTGACCACGTGATGAATAACTTCAAAGGCTCCTACTTTGCACAGGCGCTGCATGTAAATAAAGAAATGCTGATTGCCGATTTGGAAGCCTTCTTTGCACAAACCAAATGGAATCCCGATTTCCTGGTGAAGTTGCTGACCAAATACAATACCTCTCCCGAGATGTTGTTCCAACGTATCGCGAACCTGTTGCCCAAATACTTTGGATTCAATGAGCTTTATTTTATCCGCTACTCCAGCAAAGAACCGGCTAAACATTTAAAGGAGATTTCGAAAGAACTTCACCTTAGCCGCAATCAGGTAGATTTGGAATACATCATCAACGAACAGAACTACCGCAGATGGATAACCAAAACCACCGTGAAATACTTAGACGATAAGCGCAATGATGCCGATTCGAAAAAGACTTTTGTAGACGGAGTTATCAGTCAGAATGCAGACAAGGAAGACTACCTTACCATTTCTATACTACGCCCAATGCCGGAGCTAAACAATAACGCCAACTCGGTCACTATTGGATTTGTATTGACTGATGCCGTAAAAAAGAAAATCAACTTCCTCAATGACCCTGAGCTTAAGTTCAGCAAACTCAAAACTAATGGTGAATTGAACTACGAAACACCTTTTGCATTAAAGAAACTAAAGGAGGAGGAAACCCGTCAGGCAGAATACAATCGGTTGGTAAAGGAGTTAGGAATAGCGGAATACTCTAACTAGAAGTTTCTACTTTCTTGGAATCCAGTTTACTTCTTCAGCACCCAGATCTTTCGCCATTTTGCGCGAAAGTGTAAACAGGTAATCGGAAAGACGATTGAGGTATTTGATGGCAATTAGGATATCGCTATTCTTTGAAGCATCTGTGCTATTTTCGGCATGGTGCAAGGCTACAGACAACCGCTCCGCTCTACGGCAAACAGTTCTTGCCAAATGGCAATAAGAAACATAAACATGGCCGCCCGGTAAAACGAAATGTCGAAGAGATTCTAATACCTCATCCATATTATCAATTGCCTTTTCCAGAAGCTCAATATCACTTTCGTGCAAGTCCGGAGTTTTGAGTTTGAGATTATCAGGATCGGCAGCCAAAGTTGAACCAAGTGTAAACAATCTATCCTGAATTTCTTTGAGCAGCTCTTTAGTGGCCACATCCGCCTGCACATCGCGCAGCAAACCAATCCAACTGTTCAGTTCATCCACTGTGCCATAAGCATCAATGCGCAGTTCGCTCTTCAATACTCTTCTTCCTCCAAAGAGGGAGGTTTCTCCTATGTCGCCTGTCTTGGTATATATTTTCATTTTATAAAGGTCGGGTAATAACAGCGATGAAGCGCATTTGTTTAAATCGAAAGAATTATCACATTTACCATTACAGAAAAAGGCTAACCGATTAGAAACCTACCTCGTTTCAAAATTTAAATGCTCTGCACTCATCCTCACCGGTTCATTTTGAATATCAGTTTCAATTAAACCATCGCGCAACCGTAGGATTCTGCGAGCATGCTTCGCAATATCTTCTTCGTGGGTTACAATAATTACTGTGTTGCCTTTACTGCTTATCTCTTCCATTATAGCCATAATCTCATAAGATGTTTTCGTATCGAGATTACCTGTTGGTTCATCGGCTAAAATAATACTCGGATTATTGACCAGCGCTCTTGCAATGGCCACGCGCTGTCTTTGTCCCCCCGAAAGTTCGTTGGGTTTATGGTGCATTCTGTCTTTAAGACTCACCATTTGCATTACCTGCTCTGCGCGCTGTGTTCTTTCGCTTTTGCTCAAACCAGCATAGACCATAGGTAAGGCCACATTCTCCAGGGCGGTTAGGCGCGGGAGAAGATTAAAGGTTTGAAAAATGAACCCAATTTCTTTGTTCCGAACATGAGCCAACTCATCATCACTCATTTCAGAAACCTCGGTTCCGTTCAGGCGATAAGAACCCGCTGTAGGGGAATCTAAACAGCCAAGAATGTTCATGAGTGTTGATTTGCCAGAACCGGAAGGTCCCATCAAGGCGACATATTCACCTTTATTAATCGCCAGTGATACATCTTTAAGCGCGGCAATCAACTGCGACCCCATGATGTATTCTTTATTAATGTTCTTTATATCTATGATAGCCACGGTCTTCTGTTTTTCGTTTCTGGTTTGATGTTAACTGGTTTATGAATCACTAAACCACAAATCAACTACGTCATTTTTCTATTTTAGCGCGCCCGAAAATAAATAATCGAATGAAGATAGATAATGAGTTAGTGGACAGGCTTGCCGAACTTTCGAAGCTAGAGTTTGATGAGCAGGCAAAAGAGGGAATCAAGAAAGATTTACAGAAGATACTCGACCTGGTTCAAAAGCTAGAGGAAGTAAATGTGGATGGAGTAGAACCGCTTATCTATATGACCGATGAGAAAAATGTATTGCGCAAGGATGTGGTGAAGGATACGGTTACGAAAGAAGAGGCTTTGCAAAATGCCCCACAACGAGACAGTGATTATTTTAAGGTGCCTAAGGTTATTAAGAAATAAACAGTGAGTAAAAGTCAACCAATAGCGGTAAGTGGAGTTCGCCCAACAGGCAAACAGCACCTCGGAAATTATTTCGGAGCGGTGGTCAATTTTGTGAAGATGCAGGACATCTTCAATGGTTACTTCTTTGTAGCCGATTATCATTCACTCACAACTCATCCCGATGCGGCTGATCTTCGTGAAAAGTCAAAGAACATTGCACTGGTATATCTGGCTTGCGGTTTAGACCCGAACAAATGTGCCCTTTACTTGCAAAGCGATGTGCCGCAAATTCCGGAACTTTATCTCATCTTTAACATGTTCGCCTATCTCGGGGAGTTGGAACGCGAAGCTACGTTTAAAGAAAAGGTTCGGGACCAGCCGAACAATGTAAATGTGGGTCTCCTCACCTATCCGGTGTTGATGACCGTGGATATTATCATTCACAAAGCACATAAAGTGCCCGTAGGAAAAGACCAGCAACAACATGTGGAAATGAGTCGTGACTTTGTAAGACGATTCAACAACCTATACAAGGTAAATTATTTCCCTGAGCCCGAACCATTCTCCTTTAATGATAAACTCGTGAATGTTCCGAGTTTGGATGGAGAAGGAAAAATGAGCAAGAGCAAACCTGACCACACTTGTATTTATTTGGAAGATGAACCCGATGTAATTCGCAAGAAGATGATGCGTATGGTTACAGACAGCGGACCGAAAGAACCTAATTCGGCCAAGCCGGCCATTATCCAAAATGTGTTTGACATGATGAGTCTGGTTTCCGCCAAGGATACGGTACAGCATTTTGAAGACAAATACAACGACTGTTCTATCCGCTATGGCGATATGAAAAAGCAGCTGGGCGAAGACATGGTTACTTTTCTCGCACCCATTCGCGAAAAAATAAACGAACTGAGTGCAGATGAAAAGAAGTTGTATGATATTTTAGGAGATGGAGGCAACAAGGCCAGAGCGAGTGCCGCTCGAACATTGAAAGACGTTCGGGAAATTATAGGACTAAAAAGTTTTTAAGGCTGAAACATTTTTTATTTTCGAGGCTCACTGACACTAACTAATCAAAACATATTTCGTTCTTACAAAACGGATATGAATTAATGAAATAACTATGGCGAAGAAAAAAGCGGCAACTAAATCGACTTCTAAGAAACATTCAAAGCCACAACCAAAGGTAAAGGCAAAAGCAAAAGCTTTTTCGAAGGTAATAGCCAAGGTGGCTCCGAAAGCCCAAGCGAAACCTGCCTCCAAATCAAAGGCAAAAGTAATTGCCAAACCACAACCGAAAGCAGTGGCTAAACCGGTGGCAAAGGCCACTGTAAAACCGGTGGCTAAACCAACTTCTTTCAAACCCAAAAAACCAATTAAGCATATAGCGATAGCCGGAAATATTGGTGCGGGCAAAACAACCCTTACCAAAATTCTCTCCAAGCATTTTGGATGGATACCGAACTTTGAAGACGTAGAAAACAATCCTTACCTAAACGATTTTTATGAAGATATGCCCCGTTGGAGCTTCAATCTTCAGGTATATTTCCTCAACTCACGTTTCAAGCAGATAGTAGAAATAAAACAAGGTACTGAAGTAGTCATTCAGGATAGAACCATCCACGAAGATGCGATGATATTTGCTCCCAACTTACATGGCATGGGTTTAATGAGTACACGCGATTTTGAAAACTACACAAAGCTTTATGAAACCATTTCTGATTTGATTAGTCCGCCTGATTTGTTGATTTACTTAAAGGCATCGGTGCCTACCCTGGTGAATCAAATTCAAAAGCGCGGCAGAGAATATGAAGACAATTTGCGTTTAGACTATATCCGCAGATTGAATGAATATTACGAGAAATGGATAAGCACCTATAAAGAAGGCCGTTTGCTCATAATTGATGTAGATGCTATCAACTTTGCCGATGATAGTGATGCACAGGGCGAAGTAATCAACAAGGTGAATGCCGAGTTGTTTGGTTTGTTTTGATCGACTTTCCAAGATTCACGCAAATAGAATTTAGTTAGTTCTAGAAGCTGCTTAAAAGTTGCTGTAACTCATTCGATTATTCTTAACGCCCTTGTTATTAGGTAAAAGTTTTGAAAGATTAAGCTATTGCGTTCTAAAAATACCAGTGGTCTATTCTCTTGCTTCTTTTTGTTTTTATCTTCGCGCCCAGTTCATCTTTTAACCTAATTCAATTATGAGAAGCGATTTATATAGCGGACACGACTATTACAATATTGATGATTTACTCACCACCGAACACAAATTGATTCGCGAAACGGTACGCAACTTTGTAAAGAAAAGAGTAAGCCCAATTATTGAAGACTATGCTCAGCGTGCAGAATTTCCTAAACACCTAGTAAAAGAATTGGGCGAGATTGGAGCCTTTGGACCCAGCCTTCCGGCAGAATATGGTGGCGGTGGTTTAGATGAAATTTCTTACGGAATCATTATGCAGGAATTGGAACGAGGCGATGCCGGTATTCGTTCCACTGCATCTGTTCAGGGTTCTTTGGTCATGTATCCTATCTATAAATACGGTAGCGAAGAACAGCGAAAAAAGTATTTGCCCAAGCTTGGCTCAGGCGAATTGTTTGGTTGTTTCGGTTTAACTGAACCCAACCACGGCTCTAACCCTGCCGGAATGGAAACCAATTTCAAAGATATTGGCGACCATTACTTGTTGAATGGTGCCAAGATGTGGATTAGCAATTCTCCATTGGCAGACATTGCTGTAGTGTGGGCTAAGAATGAAGCAGGAAAAATTCATGGTTTAATTGTAGTAAGAGGAATGGAAGGCTTCTCTACACCTGTTACACATGGCAAGTGGAGTTTGCGGGCATCAATCACTGGTGAGTTAGTATTCAATAATGTAAAAGTACCAAAAGAAAACCTACTGCCGAATGTTTCAGGAATTAAAGGACCTCTTGGATGTTTGTCAACAGCTCGCTATGGCATTGCCTGGGGTGCAATTGGTGCTGCGCTCGATTGTTATGATACAGCATTACGTTATTCCAAAGAAAGAATTCAGTTTGGCAAACCTATTGGTCAATTCCAATTGCAGCAAAAGAAACTAGCCGAAATGATTACTGAAATAACTAAAGCCCAACTAATGGTGTGGCGCCTCGGTGTTTTGAAAAACGAAGGCAAAGCCACAGCTGCTCAAATCAGTATGGCCAAAAGAAACAGTTGCGAAATAGCGTTAGAGGTGGCGCGCAATGCTCGCCAAATGTTGGGGGGCATGGGTATCACCGGAGAATTTCCGGTGATGCGCCATCTTATGAATCTCGAAACTGTAATAACCTATGAAGGCACACATGATATTCACCTCCTTATAACAGGAATGGATATCACGGGTCTGGATGCCTTTAAATAAAGTTTTAAACCGCTGTTTACTGGCAATTTAAGCACTTTCCTTATTTAGATTGTTGAAAACTCGCGAGGAACTGTTAGTGGAACGTTTGGAAAAATTTAAAGCCAAACACTACGAAATGAGTTTATAAAAGTGAATGTTTGCAACCCTTAAAAAAACAAAAATAGTGAACACAACTATGAAGGTTTTACCTTTATAGTTGAAATCCCACTCTAAAATATCACTTGTCATGGCAGATGTAGAATTAGTTAAGAAATCACTCTTTAGAAAACCCTCTTCAGATTCCACCTCGCTTGAATTTGGTAAGCTCCCTCCTCAGGCAAAGGAGCTGGAAGAGGCCGTGTTAGGAGCTATCATGATTGAGCAAAATGCAATCAATGATGTTTTTGATATTATAAAAGACGATACATTTTATGTGGATGCACACCAGCGGGTATGGCGGGCTATTAAAATGCTGCACATTAATCAAGCTCCTATTGACCTACTCACCGTAACAGAGCAGCTTCGCAAAAACGGGGAATTGGATCAAGCCGGTGGGCCGTTCTTTGTAGCTCAACTAACCAACAAGGTAGGTTCTGCCGCCAATGTAGAATACCATGCCCGTGTGTTGGCGGAGAAACACATCCAGCGAATGTTAATTTCTACTTCCTCTGAAATTATTAAAGAAGCTTACGATGACACCACGGATGTTTTAGAACTGTTAGACAAAGCAGAAAAAAACCTTTTCAGCATTGCGGAAAACAACCTCAAGCGCGACTCTGTAGATATTCAATCCCTCGTCTTTAAGGAGTTGGAAGAATTGAATATTCGGATGAATAACAGCGATGACCATATGAACGGAGTTGCTTCGGGCTTCATTGATTTGGATAAAGCAACCGGGGGGTGGCAAAAGAGTGATTTAATCATTATTGCCGCACGTCCGGCAATGGGTAAAACAGCTTTTACTCTGGCTTTGGCACGCAACGCGGCTATTGATCATAAGAAAGCGGTAGCGGTGTTTTCCCTAGAAATGAGTAGCGCTCAGTTGGTGCAGCGTTTAATTTCTATGGAGACTCAAATAGCTTCTGATAAAATTAGAAAGGGAAGTTTGGAGCAGTATGAGTATGACATTCTCACCTCCAAGATTGACCACCTAAAGAACGCTCCTATCTTTATTGATGATACACCGGCTATCAACGTGTTTGAATTGAGAAGCAAGTGCAGGAGACTGAAACAGCAACACGATATTCAATTGGTGGTAGTAGATTATTTACAGTTGATGAGTGGTTCTGTAGATGGGAAAGGCGGTGGAAACCGCGAACAGGAAATTAGCCAGATTTCACGTTCCCTAAAAGGAATGGCAAAGGAGTTAGGGATTCCCGTTATTGCCCTTTCTCAGCTATCTCGTGCGGTGGAAACAAGAGGCGGAGATAAAAAACCTATCCTGTCTGATTTGCGCGAATCAGGAGCTATTGAACAAGATGCCGATATCGTTATTTTCCTTTATCGTGCTGAGTACTACCAACTGGATCAGGATGCTGATGGAAACCCTACCAAGGATATTGCCGAAGTAATTATTGCCAAGCATCGTAACGGACCTGTTACTACTGTCCGAACCCGTTTCATTAACCGCTTTGCCAAGTTTGAGAACTTAGATGAAATAGGGGCTTCAGATCAATACATGGAAATAAATAATGGTGGTGAAAAGACAAAATACAAACGTTTGCCATCAAGGATGAACGATGATGCTACAGAAGGTGAAGACAATTCATTTGAAAAGCGTCACAAAAAAGATGACTTCAAAGATGATACGGACACACCATTCTAAAGTTTGCTATTCTACAATAAACCAGGGATTAAGAAGATTCTCTTTGTTGTAAACCAGTGGTTGCTTTGTCTCATAATTAACTACTCTCTTACCTGCATATAAAGCTATAGCATGAGCTGCACCGGTATCCCATTCCATAGTGGGTCCAAAACGAGGATATACATCTGCCTCACCTTCTGCTACCCAACAGAGTTTAAGCGAGCTACCCGAAGAACGAAACTCAACTTCTTTACCTTGTGATTTTAATCCTTCCACGAACTCAAGCGTTTCGGGGCTCAGATGTGAACGGCTGCCTACAACTATTACTTTCTCCTTAGCAGAGTAATGTTCGGCACTATGAATCACCGTTTGTAGTTTCTCGTTTATGGTTTGGCGTTTAAATGCACCTAAGCCCTCCCCTGCAAAATAAGTTTCATCCTTAGCAGGAACGTGAACAACTCCAACTACAGGAACTCCTTCTTCTACCAAAGCAATATTTACTGTAAATTCTCCATTTTTCTTGATAAACTCCTTTGTTCCATCAATGGGGTCTATTAGCCAGAAGCGCTTCCAATGCTTTCTTTCCTCGAACGGTGTTTGCTTTGTTTCTTCCGAAATAAAAGGGATTTCGGGGTATAGATTTTTCAATCCTTCGAGGATAACTGTGTTTGATTTTTTGTCAGCTTCCGTCAAAGACGAATTATCTTCTTTGGTTTCCACCGAAAAATCGCGCCCATAAATTTCCATAATGGCATCCCCTGCCCTTTGTGCAATGACTATAATAGCTTCCACGTCAATGTCTTTATAAGTCATGAATATTATTTTTGAACTAAAGTAAAATTCGGTTTGTTTACAAATTAATAAGTCCCATGCATTTGTGCAAGCTATCGCGCCAGTAAGGGATTTCAAAGCCAAAGGCTTCTTTTATTTTCTTCTTGTTCAGCACGCTGTATTTAGGACGAACGGCCGGTGTTGGATATTGGCTTGTTTCAATAGGAGATAGCTTTGTCTTCAACCCTGCCATGTCGCGAACGGCAATCGCAAAATCATACCAACTTGCCACGCCTTCGTTGCTATAATTGTAAACTCCGGGCTTCCATGTTTCCTGCTGAACAATCTTTAAAATAGCAGCCGCTAAATCTCGGGCATAAGTGGGTGTGCCTATTTGGTCGTAAATGATATTCAACGATTCCCGTTCCTTACATAACTTCAGGATGGTCTTTACAAAGTTATTGCCAAAAGAAGAATAGACCCAACTGGTGCGAATAATTATAGTATCTGGATTGTTTTCCAAAGCCAGCTTCTCTCCTGCTAACTTACTGGCCCCATAAACAGAAAGCGGATTGGTTGATTGATCTTCTAACAAAGGGATGGATGTATTCCCATCGAAAATAAAATCGGTGCTGATGTGTATGAATTTACAGTGAAAATCCTTACAAGTCTTTGCTAAAATACCGACACCATCTGCATTGATTTTAAACGCCAATTCCGCTTCTGACTCTGCTTTATCAACGGTTGTATAGGCAGCGCAATTAATTAAGACACCAAAGTTGCCATTTGATAGAAATTTAGTAACCGCATCAAAGTCTGTAATATCCAAAGCAACGCGGTCCACGAAAGTGAATGATAGATTCTCTAAAAGAGAAGAAAGGAAATTTAATTCAGTCCCGACCTGGCCGTGAGCCCCTGTAACTAAGATCTTCTTCATTAAAACTCGAAGTTATTTATATAATTCGAAAAGGAAGGAAGCGTTTTATCCTTTTCTGATACGATAGCTTCTTCGGAAGTTATTTTCCAGTCAATATTAAATGCAGCATCACTGAACAAAATTCCACCCTCGCTTTCCTTTGAATAGTAATTATCGCATTTGTATTGAAAAATACAGCTCTCACTGATGACTGAAAACCCGTGTGCAAATCCTCTGGGAATATAAAGTTGCTTTTTGTTTTCTGCAGATAGAAGAATATCGAAGTGTTTGCCAAAAGTAGGAGAACCCTTACGAATATCTACGACCACATCCAAAACTTCGCCCTCCACCACACGAACTAATTTGGCCTGCGCCATTGGGTTTTGCTGGTAATGCAAACCGCGCAACACGCCCCGCTGTGATTTAGATTCATTATCCTGCACAAACTCCACAACGATTCCTGCTTCTTTGAACGTATTCTTATTGAAGCTTTCGAAAAAATATCCGCGGTTATCGGCAAACACCCGTGGTTCAAACACTTTTAATCCTGCAAATCCTGTATCTATAAATGGCATTGAACTATTTGTTTAAAATTAAACGGGACGAATGTAAAATATTGCTGTGATTAGTCAATTGATAACCGGTGATTAAGCGAGAGTTGAGACCTATTGGAAATCTTAAAGCAATGTTTTGTTCAGCAATCTATCACAGGTCAAAATCTTCTCTAAATACTTTTCTTTCAGACAGGACTTGATGACTTCAAGACCATTTTCATTATGCAAATCGGTGCCAACAAAGTTGACCATGTTCTCATCTATCATCTTCTCGGCAGTTGATTTGGCTCCTTTGCCATACTTACCAACCAGCGACATTAAATTAATCTGAAAGTAAACGTTGCGGTCTTTAAGCGTGTGGTATTGGGCAAAATCCTTTTCGTAATAATAGGGGTAGCGTTCGGGGTGGGCGAGTATAATGCGATAACCGGCTATTTGAAGTTTATACATCAGGTCGTGAATATTATTGGTCTTAGTCAGATATGACAACTCCACTAACACATAGTTTTTACCAAAAGTAAGCAAGTCCTTCTTCTCAATTTTTTCATTGATCGAATAATCAAGGTAGTATTCCGCTACTGCATCAAATTCAATCTGAAGATTATTCTCTTTAATGGCTTCGCGTACTTTGTCGCGGCCTTTTAAGATTGTTTCGGTTGAGTTATTGTAGCCATCGCTGACTACATGGGGCGAAGTAATTATCTTCCTGAACCCTAAATCCTGAAACTTCCGGAGGATAGCAATGGAATCCTGCATGGACTTTACACCATCATCGATGCCTGGGATTAAATGGGAGTGCATATCCACTCCCATTAAACTAAAATCGGTGAGTGAAGAAGGGGTATCTTCGAATTTTTGGCCACTAAATAAATGCTTCAGTTGATTGAACACGGTGCGAAGATAGGAGAAGAAATTTGTGAAAGGATGTTGGGTGATTATCCTTTGTTATTTAAAACATCGAGTAGCGTTTGTGATTTAATTTCTGTTTCCTGCCATTCGTCTTTGGCATCAGAGCCAGCTGTAATTCCACAGCCAACATAAAGATTCAACTCGGTTTTTCCCACTTGCAGGCAGCGAATATTCACATAGAGATTAACTTGTCCGTCCATATTCACAGGGCCAAGATAGCCGCTGTAGAAACTGCGCTCTTCCATTTCGTTTTTTAAAATGAAGGCAATGGCCCTTTTCTTCGGAATGCCTGCCACCGCAGGTGAGGGATGCAATGCCTGCACTATTTTCTGCCACTTGTTCATTGTCGGTTTCGAAAAAGCAAAAGTAGTGCGGAGGTGAAGCAGGTTACCCGCTTCAACAACTTCGGGGCCGGTAACAATTGGTTTTACTTTCGTTGCCTTTTGAATGACCACTACCATATAATCACTTACTATTTGTTGCTCTTCCTTTTCCTTTTCACCAAAAACAGTTTTGCTTTTGCGCTTACCGTTAGGCATCGTACCCGCTAAGGAGTATGTCCTGAAAGTGGAATCATCGTGTTGCAGCAGTATCTCGGGCGATGCGCCAATCCATAAACCGAAGGCTGGGGTGTAAACCATGGAAACAAAAGAATCGGGATACTGCGTGCACAATGCCCCGAAGAACTCGCAGGCATCAAAACCTGCGGGTTTTGGTTGACGGTTGACACGAGCAGCTACTACTTTTACAAACTTCTCTTTTACAATTTTTCTCTTTATCTTTTCAACCAAATTGGTGTAGCAAAAGTAGGGGCCATTTTCCAATTCTTCTACCGCCTCTTTTTTGCTTTTCGTTTTGATAGCAGAAGGAAGAGTAGCTAAATGAACTTCTAAAAAGCGGTCCGGCTTAATAAGCACGCTGAATGCTTTTTTACTTTCGACAAACGGAGCAAACAGGAATCCTTTTTTATTGGAGTTATCTTTTGCAGGATTTATTCTATGCAAGGCTGAGGTTTCCTGAGCCAGAATTTTGATGACCTTGGAACCAGGCAAATGGTAGAAGGCAAAAGGTAATGAATGACTAATAGATATCGCGGCAAACCCGTTTAGTGTGATAGTGTTTTTCCCAGACATACTTTCTAGTTTGATGCAAAATTATACTTTTATCACCAACACAAAATCATGATTCAAAAGGAAATTTACATCATTCGCCACGGGCAAACAGACCACAATGCCAAGGGGATTGTCCAGGGTCGTGGAGTCAATTTATCGCTGAATGAAAAGGGCAAAAGGCAAGCAGAAGCTTTTTTCAATGCTTATAAACATATTCCATTCGACATTATTTATACCTCTACTTTAACGAGGGCACAGGAAACGGTGGAAGCATTTCGACAACTGGGAACCCCACGTGAGATATTTTCGGAACTTGATGAGATAAGCTGGGGCGAATTAGAAGGTTCTATATCTACCGCTGAAACTTCGGAAGCCTTTCAAAGTTTAATTGCCAGATGGAAGGAAGGGGATATACACGCTAAGCCTTCCGAAACAGGTGAAAGTCCTTATGAATTGCAGCAACGCCAAAAAAAGTTTATCAACCACTTGCATACCACTTCTCATCGTAAAATTCTTATCGGTACTCACGGCCGTTTTATTCGTGCTTTCATGTGCACACTTACCGGTAAACCGTTAAGCGAAATGGAGACTTTCCATCACGTTAATCTTTGTTTATACAAAGTGAACCTTCACGAAACCGGGGAGTTTGAAATAGAGTTGCACTGCGAACAGGAACACCTAGAAGGCTTGGATTAACTATAAACCAATTTGCTTCTCCATGCTATAGTGTGGAATATTTACTTCCGTAAATTCTTCGCTTACTATTTTATAACCCATCTTTTCATAAAACGGAACTGCAGTTTTGCGTGCATTGCAATACATAATTAAGAAGCCTTTTTGGATTGCATAAGCTTCTGCGGCTTGCCCTAGTTTTTGCCCATAGCCTTTGTCTTGCATATTTTTATCCACAGCCACCTGGCGCATTTTCATGCGTTTGTTTGGAGATTCGGTGAGGGTAAGACAAGCCACTATTTCATTCCCGGCAAATAGTCCAAAATGCCGGTCTGATTCATCTTTTTGCAGTTCCTCTATAGTAAATTCCAGGCCCAACGGCACGCGTAGTATTTGATATCGTAACTGCAGAGCTTGTGAGTATTCGGATGATGGACAGCCGAATTGCTTAATTTCTTCTTTCAACATACTTGCTAATAAAGTAAAACACAGATAATTGAGGGTTGCAAAATGAAAGTTTTATTTTAATTTCGTTTTCATAAAATCAAAAAAACAATGAAAAAAATCATCTTCGTATTCGCTGTGGTAGTTTCTTCTTTTGGAATGACTAACGCACAAACTGCAAAAACTTCTTCAACTTCTCCTGTAGCAGCTACTGCAGCTCCGGCTGAAAGAACTCCAGAAGCCAGAGGTAAGGAATTAGTTGCCAAAATTAATACTGCATGTCAGTTAAAGGATGACCAATGGTCTAAGGTTAATGAAATCTCTGTTGATTTCTTTACTAAGCAAGATGCTTTAAGAGGTCAAAAGAGAACGATGGATGTTACTTCCTTTGACAAAAAAATGAATGAGTTGAAGAGCAATCGCGATAAGGCGTTGAGTGCTGTTCTTACTCCAGAACAAAACAGAAAGTTTGAAGCAGCTAAGGCTGAAGAAAAAGCTAACAAAGCTTCTGACAAGAAATAAGGATTTCTTTTTCCAAGATATAAAAGGGGATTGAGCCAATGCTTCAATCCCTTTTTCATTTTGGGTATTGGAAGCAATATATCGTGCAGATATTTTTGGTACGAGGAACGCTTAATACATCAAAAACCGCAGGTATAAAATATATCGTCCCCGAGGAGTTTGGGAATAATCGAGAACTACAGAGCCATAGTTTTCTTTATGGATTTCTAAATCAGGAAGTTTTTCGCGGCCTGCATTTATAATGCAGGATGCCACCCAACCTTCGCTTGAAGAAAACTCCTTCATTAGTCTTTTTTCAAACTCATGATAAAGTGCATCCAATTTAGGATCATAGCTATCGGATTCTTTTAAAACAGAAACAAAGTCCATGGACGAAGTGGCGGTGGGATAGCAGTAGAGCATGTTGAACTTTTCACCCGGAATTTTTATTCGGGTGCTGTAGGTATTTTGATAATTCCATGAGTTGGCGGCTGTTCGGGGGCCTACGCGAATATCCCAGTAGCCAGCCTCATAAAAAGAATGAAAAACCCGGAGTATTGCCTGCTTAAAAGCAGGGACGACCACTGTATCGGATGTACCTTTCAGGGATTCGGGCGGGGAAGCGACAGCCAAATGGGTAGCTGAGAAAACAAAAAGAAAAACCGTTAGCCATCTCATGGGTGTCGAAGGTATCATTTTCATATATACAGAATAAGTGGATATTTTGTTCCAAAGTCTCCTTTTTGCGAGCCTGCCAACTTTCGCCTGCTATATTTGTTTTTAGAAGATGAACCATGCTACTCCCCTATCAATTGTTTGGCTACGCAGAGATTTGCGGCTGGAAGACAATGCCGCTCTTTATCATGCCCTGAAGGCCGGGCGGCCGGTGCTCGTGCTTTTTATTTTCGACACCGAAATACTCAGTAAACTGGAAGATAAGGCTGACCCTCGGGTGGAGTTTATTCACCGCGAGTTGTTGCGGCTGAATAAAGAACTGCAGGCCTACGGTTCGGGCTTGCTGGTGAAGGTGGGTTCGCCCGCGCAGGCGTGGAAAGAGGTGCTAAGTGAGTTTGCTGTGGATACTGTTTTTACCAATCATGACTATGAGCCGTATGCGATTGCCAGAGATGAGAAGGTGAACAAGCTGCTGAAGATAAAGGAGGTGCGGTTTCACACGTATAAGGACCAGGTGATTTTTGAAAAGCGCGAAGTGGTGAAGGATGACGGAACACCTTACACGGTTTTTACCCCATACAGCAAAAAATGGCGCGCGAAGCTCAATGATTTCTACAAAAAGAGCTACCCGACCCTGAAGTATGCAGAGCATTTTGTGAAGACTGAGGCGATGGAGATTCCTTCTATGGAATCTATTGGTTTTACTATAACAGAAATCGAATTTCCTGAGCGGATGGTGAAGGCGGATATCATAAAGAAGTATGCCGAGCAACGCGATTTCCCCGCTTTGAACGGCACTTCGAAGCTCGGCATCCATCTTCGTTTCGGAACTTTGAGTGTGCGCAAACTTTTGTCGTATGCATTGGAGCGCAATGAGACGTATGTGAATGAATTGATCTGGCGCGACTTCTATCATCAGATATTAGCCAACTTTCCGCACGTGGCGGAGGGTGCTTTTCGCAAAGAATATGACCAGATAGAGTGGGATAATGACGAGGCGAAGTTTAAGTTGTGGTGCGAAGGGCAAACCGGCTTTCCGTTGGTGGATGCGGGGATGCGCGAACTGAACGCTAAGGGGTTTATGCACAACCGCGTGCGCATGGTGGTGGCGAGTTTCCTGACTAAACAGTTGTTGATTGACTGGCGATGGGGCGAAGCGTATTTTGCGGCCAAGTTACTGGACTTTGATTTGGCGGCCAACAACGGGGGCTGGCAATGGGCGGCAGGTTGCGGCACCGATGCGGCTCCTTATTTCCGGGTCTTCAACCCGTTGCTGCAACAGGAGAAGTTTGACCCGCAAATGCTCTACATAAAAACCTGGGTACCGGAGTTCGGCACGGCTGATTACCCTGAACCTATCATAGACCAGAAGACGGCTAAGGACAAGGTGATGTTGGCTTACGGGAAGGCCTTGAAAAGATAGGGCCGCGAGGGCGGAATTTTTTCAAACGAGGGTAAAAAAGTGACAAACGAGGGTAGAATTCTCACAAATGAGGGCAGAATTTCTTGAAACGAGGTCAAAAAAATAAAACTTGAATTACTTCCTTCTGCGCAACTCGGCAGTGAAAGCCTCGCAATCTTTATTGCCGGGGTCGGCCATGGCATAAATGGAAAGAATGTGTTCGGCTAAAGGCAGATTGTTTTGCTGCAAAGCACTGTTGGCGTAGGAATAGCAAGCCAGCGATATAAAACCGAGCAAGCGCTCATAGATCAGGTCATTCTTCTTTTTCAAATTGAGCGAAGCGATTTCCTGTTTCCACCAATTCAAATCCTTGGTTTGAAAAGCCTGGATATAAACCTGCTTGTTCTGTTGTTCGGAAGCCAGGACGCGCTGCAAATCGGGACTTAGCTCAAAACATTTCTTAGCAGCGGTTCCTTTTTCCAGAAACAGAAACGCATTTTCAAAAGTCTTTTCATCGGGCCATTCGTGTTTGCCGGGGTGTTCAAGCAAACAATGCCTGCGCAAAGAAGAATTCTGCGCCTGATCGAAAAGAATCACATCGGAATAGTTCATGTCGCGCTTGCCGGCAAAACCAAGCAGAGCAAAGTTGCGGGCGTTGGGAGGCAAATTGGTGGCGGCACCGCAGTAAACAACCGAACTCACGCCTTCATTGGCGCAGGCGGCCATCAAAGCCACCTTGGCACCTCCACTAAAACCCGCGAGGGCAATTCTTTTTTCATCAACATGGAAACGGGACTTGGCCTCGGCAATTAAGTTGCCCGCAATAGCATTGGTTTGCTCGGCATTCATTCCGTTTTTCGAAAGGTTAGAAGCGAGAAGAAGGCAATTGTATTTATCAGCCAGCGATTGATAGAGCGCAAGCGGCACTGAGCCATCACCATGCGGGTCGAAGAAAACAACCAGAGGAAGTTTAGCTGAATAGGAATAAAGTTTGGGAAGATAAAGCGTAAAGGTTTCGGCAGCATTGCCACGAAGGGCAACGGAAGTGTAAAGCTTTCCGGCAGAAAATGAATCGGCAACTGTAATTGGCAGAGGTTTCTCGGCAATTGATTCAACAACCACGGGCTTTGCCTTAGGTTGGCAGGCAGAAAACAACAGGATGGTTAGAAGAAAAAGCAAGAAACGCATGAATGAAAATAGAAAATCTACAACAACTATCGCTTCGAGAACGTTTGCAGGTCGCTCATGATTTGATTGGCGATGTTGTGGGCCGTAGTCTCGGAATTACTTTCCGAATAGATACGAATAATCGGCTCGGTGTTCGACCTGCGCAGATGCACCCACTCATTTTCGAAATCAATCTTCACCCCGTCAATGGTATTCACCTGATGTTTGCGGTATTTCTTTTCTATCTCGTCAAAGAGTTCATCAATATTCACCGACAAATCCAGGTCCACCTTCTTCTTGGCCATGTAGTAGTTTGGATAAGTGGCGCGCAACATTGAAGTGCTTTTGCCAAACTTAGCGAGGTGCGTCAGGAACAATGCAATGCCTACCATGGCATCGCGACCGTAGTGTAATTCAGGATAAATGATGCCTCCGTTGCCTTCGCCACCAATCACGGCCTTTACTTCTTTCATCTTCTCCACCACATTCACTTCGCCCACTGCCGAAGCATAGTATTCTCCGCCACGTTTCTTGGTCACATCGCTCAAAGCACGGGTAGATGACAGATTGGAAACGGTGTTTCCTTTCTTATTGCTGAGAATATAATCGGCCACAGCCACCAGTGTATATTCTTCGCCAAACATATTACCATCTTCACACACCAATGCCAGGCGGTCAACATCCGGGTCCACCGAAATACCGAGGTCGGCATTGGTCTTCTTCACCGTTACCGACAATTCATTGAGGTTTTCGGGAAGAGGTTCGGGATTATGCGGGAAATGTCCGTTAGGTTCACAGTAAAGTTCGGTCACCTGCTCCACCCCAAGCGCGCGAAGCAACTTAGGCAGGGCAATACCGCCTGTAGAGTTCACGCAGTCAATCACAATCTTGAAGTTTCTGGCTTTAATAGCCTCCACATCCACCAGTTTCAGCTTGAGTATCTTCTCAATATGGCGGTCGATGTAAGTATTGTCGGTGGTATAAGTGCCAATGGCGTTTACTTCTTCAAATTCTACGGCCTTATCTTCGGCTATACGCAGCAACTCCTCTCCTGCTTTGGCAGAAATGAACTCACCGTGGCTGTTCAACAACTTCAGGGCGTTCCATTGCTTAGGATTATGCGAAGCCGTGATGATAATTCCGCCTCCGGCCTTCTCTTCATGCACCGCAATCTCAACGGTTGGGGTAGTCGATAAACCTAAATCAACCACATCCATACCAATAGAAAGAAGAGAACCCACCACAATGTGATTGACCATCTCTCCGCTCACTCGCGCATCGCGACCTACCACAATTTTACGATTACCTTCATTGTTTTTCACCCACTCGCCAAAGGCCAGGGTGAACTTCATAATATCAACAGGAGTGAAATTCGCACCAGGGAAACCTCCTATGGTGCCACGGATACCGGAAATAGATTTTATTAGAGACAAAGCTTCGGTGTTTTAATTTTAAAGGGTTGCAAAAATAGAAACTTTGCCCTGCCGAAAAAGAGTTGTGTATAACTGAAAATAGTTTTAGCGCTCACCGAACAACATACTGCCCACTCTGATAAAGGTAGCACCCTGTTTCAATGCAATCTTGTAATCGGAGCTCATGCCCATGGAAAGTTCTTTGAAAGCAGGCTCATTGGGGAAGAAAGCTTGCTTTAATTCAACAAAAATAGTCTTCAAACCGGCAAATTCAGCCTCAATTTTCTTTACATCTTCGGTGTTTGAGGCCATTCCCATCAGACCACAGATGCGAACGTGGGTAAGTGTGGAAAATTCTTTGGAGGCAAGCAACTGAATCAGTTCTTCTTTACTCAATCCGAACTTGGTTTCTTCATCAGCAATGAATACTTGCAGCAAGCAATTAATCACCCGATTGTTCTTTTCGGCCTGCTTGTCTATTTCCTGCAAGAGTTTTAAGCTATCTACCGAATGAATCATAGAAACAAAGGGAGCAATGAACTTTACTTTATTGGTTTGCAGATGACCAACGAGGTGCCATTGAATATCCTTGGGTAATACTTCATACTTTGCCACCATTTCCTGCACTTTGTTTTCTCCAAAGATGCGTTGTCCCTCGTTATACAACAGTTGAATGTCCTCAGCGGGTTTTGTTTTAGAAACAGCAATCAGTTTGGCCCCGAAAGGTTCTATCTCTGCAAGCAGTTGTTTGTAGATTTCGAAATTCATGTAAACAGTAATTCTATTTTTGCGCGAATCTATGAAACGCCTTATTCCTTTGTTGTTGGTACTACTGTTTTCGTGCAAACCGAAATTGCCCGTGCCGCCTTCTGATGTTATTCCGATGGACAAAATGCGCGTGTTGATAGCGGATATGCATGTGGTGGAGGCGGTGGCGGAAACCAAAGCGCAGGTAGGCGCGAATGAGAAGAACCTGGTGCAGGAATATGATGAACAGGTTTTCAAAAACAACAGCGTAACCCGCGAAAGTTATATCAGGAGCATGAAATGGTATGAAGAGAATCCCGTTCTTCTAAATCAAATGTATGACTCTATCCTGAATGATTTGAGTGCGAGGGAGGCGAAGGCAGGAAAGAGATAACTACTAATTAAGAATTACAAAGTATAAATGAATACAGGGGTTGCCTTTCGATATTCATTATTCACTCTTCCATCTTCCTTCCCGTTCAAAATTTTACTTTCGCGCCTCGTTTAAAAAATCTGAGTCATGATTACGGTAACTAACCTATCGCTTCGCTATGGCAAGCGCGTTTTGTTTGAAGATGTAAATCTGAAGTTTACTTCAGGCAACTGTTATGGCATTATTGGTGCCAACGGTGCTGGCAAGTCGACCTTCCTGAAAATATTGCAAGGCGAAGTAGACCCAACTACAGGCCAGGTGGCCTTTAGCAAAGGCATGCGGGTGGCTTCGCTGAAGCAAAACCACTTTGAGTTTGATGAAATACCGGTAATGACCACGGTGTTGATGGGACACAAGACGCTTTGGGCAGTAATGAAGGAGAAGGAGGCATTATATGAGAAAGCTGACTTTACTGAAGAAGACGGACACCGTGCCGGTGAGTTGGAGAATACTTTCAATGAGATGGACGGCTGGAATGCGGAGAGCAGCGCGGCAGAGTTGTTGAGCCATTTGAATGTGCGCGAGGATTTACATTATGCCTTGGTGAAGGATTTGGATGCGAATACGAAGGTGCGGGTGTTGCTCGCGCAGGCTTTGTTTGGCAATCCTGATATTCTGTTTTTAGATGAGCCTACGAATGATTTGGATGTGAAGACCATTAACTGGCTGGAGGATTTCTTAGCCGATTATCAGGGAATCATTCTGGTAGTGAGCCACGACCGTCACTTTTTGGATGGGGTGTGCACGAACATTGTGGATATTGATTACGGCAAGATGACCATTTACAGCGGCAATTATTCGTTCTGGTATCAGAGTTCGCAATTAGTGGCGAGACAGAAGGCTGATTCGAATAAGAAGGCGGAAGATAGGATTAAGGAGTTGCAGGATTTCATCAGACGGTTCTCGGCAAATGCTTCTAAATCGCGACAAGCAACAAGTAGAAAGAAGGCATTGGATAAGATTAACCTCGAAGACATCCGCCCATCGAGCCGGAAGTATCCGGGCTTGATATTTAATAATGTCCTTCGCGAAGCGGGCAATGAGATATTGGAGGTGAAAGGCCTTTCGAAGACGGTGAACGGCAAGCCGCTGTTCAGCAATGTTTCGTTTACGGTGAACAAGGGCGACAAGATTGCGATATTGGGTAATAACAGCAACGCGGTGACTGCGTTTCTGAATATATTGGCGGGAGAAGACAAAGACTATAAGGGAAGTTTTCAATGGGGCGTTACAACTACGCAAGCGTTTATTCCAAATGATAATACGGCATTCTTCCATGGGGTTGATTTGAATCTGATTGACTGGCTTCGTCAGTATTCACCCGAAGAAAAGGAAGAGCCGTTTATCCGCGGGTTCTTTGGCAAGATGTTGTTTTCTGGTGAGGAGGTGCTGAAGAAATGCTCGGTGTTGTCAGGAGGCGAGAAGATGCGATGCATGTTTTCGCGCATGATGCTGATGCGCGCGAATGTGTTGCTGTTAGATGAACCAACCAATCACCTTGACCTGGAATCTATCACTGCGCTAAATAACGGGTTGAAGGATTTCAGAGGGACAGCGTTATTGGCAAGTCGCGACCACGAGTTGGTGGAAACAATTGCAAATCGTGTAATAGAAATTATGCCTAAGGGTATGCTCGATAAGGAAATGGATTTCGATACTTATATAAATAGCGAGAAGGTGGCGGAGCAGAGAGAGGCTCTGTTGAAATAAGTATTAGATCAAGTTAAACCTACCCATTCCATGGTTAACTAAGCTTCTTTTGCTCTGAACCAAACATCTTTCAGCGCAAACTAAGCAACTTTGACAATGAACCAAGCTTATTTTAGCGTGAACCAAACATCTTTCAGTGCGAACTAAGCATCTTTCAAGATGAACCAAACATCTTTGACCGTCAGCCAAGCCCATTTAGCAATGGAACAGCACTTGTTGGCTATAGCATTGCCT
>CANJVG010000053.1 GCA_947478005.1 Bacteroidota bacterium | reverse complement strand
TTTAGGGCAGTTTGTCCTCCCATGGTTGGTAGTACAGAATCAATTATATGGCCTCTGGTTTTTTGTTCGTCAAGAATCTTAATGATGCTCTCAATCGTGATAGGTTCGAGATAAACATTATCCGCCACCACAGGATCCGTCATGATAGTCGCAGGATTTGAATTAAGTAAAGTAACTTCAATTCCCTCTTCACGAAGCGATCGAGCTGCCTGTGAACCGGAGTAATCAAACTCACAAGCTTGTCCAATAATAATTGGCCCCGAGCCGATGATGAGGGTGTGCTTTATAGCAGGATTCTTAGGCATTAATGTTGGAAGTCAGATTTTGAAAGTGCGCCTGACGGTCGGGGTGCGAATATAGGAAAGGTCTTAATTTGAATAGAAAGAGGAGAGAAAATTAGGAATGAATTTATAAAGTGATTGTTGGTATTTCCTGCTTCGTTGCTGTTTGGACTGTTGCATATTTGCACCTTCCTATAATGCAAGAAAGCGGCATAGATGTTTGTTGTCGCCAAAATAATCGCATCTTAGCTTGTAGCTAGGTAAATCATATTTACAATACTTCTGCCTAAATTTACAATATGCCTGACTTGAAAGGGGGGATATTTGCGCCAATAAAATTATACAGCATGAAAACACTTTTTACAATCGCAGCTATCACGGTCATTTTTTTGGCTCAAGCGAGCGGAACTTTTTCGATGATTGAGATCAATCCATTGCATGGAGCCGAACAGTCTATTTTTACTGACAGTAGCAAAACCATTTATGGCGCTGGTGAGGTTAGCGGCTTTATAGATCTAAACGGTAGGCTGTATTTTACTGCCCAAGATACTTTTGGCAATGAAGAGCTTTGGTCTACTGATGGTACACAAGGTGGAACCGTTTTGGTAAAGGATATTAATCCAAACGGTAGTTCTTCAATCGGCAATATGGTGAAAGTAGGGAATCGACTTCTCTTTATGGCAGCGGACAACAACAACTTCGACTTTGATTTGTGGAGTACGGACGGAACATCTTCTGGCACAGTTAAGGTAACTGAGTTAAATCAACTCTCGAATTCCTCGTTAAATCCCCAAAACATCTCAGTAATGGGCAGCCGGTTGTTGTTCTGCACCCAAACCCAATTAATGATTACGAACGGCACGACAGCTGGAACAGATTCATTGTTAGCTATTACCACCTATTCTCAAGGATTTGGTTATTGCGACCTCAATAGCAAGGTATATTTTTTGTTGCCGAATATGAATAATGGTCAATTTGAAATTTGGCGTACTGATGGAACAATTATGGGCACTGAGCGCGTAATAAACCCATCTTCAGCAATGAATATTACGAGCATCAATTCGATGCTATCTTTTGACGGCAAAATATACTTAGATGCTGCGATTTCCGGTCAAGGTAACGACCTGTTTTCTTTTGATGGAAATATAAATGGTCAAATTCAAAAGATCAACTTAGTCCAAGGTGGCAATTCATATCCTGGCAATTTAACCTTGTACGATAACGCATTCTACTTTACTGCATCTAATCTAACTTCAGCTAATGTATATCGCATCACAGTATCCAATCCAACTCCGGAGAGTTTAATTCAAAATGCCAGTTTTAGTTGGATTAATAATGTCACTTTCGCCAATAACAGCATTTACTTTCTAGGTGAAAGCCAACAGCAAATTCATCGTGTAGATTTAAATACACTTAACCATACAATAACACAATTGACAGGCTATAGCGTACCGTATTATACCTTTACCAATAACGGAATTTTAGCCGGCAAAAGCAGTAAGGTTTTTATGGCCCTATATGATAGCCTCACCAACAAACAATCATTTTTTGAAGCCAATGAATCATTGTCAGATATACATATGATTCAACCCGAAAGTGCGAATACCTTACATCCTTTCAGTTTTATTTTGGGTTGCGGAATAATCGATGTTTTTGATCTTAAATTGTGGGGAGACAAAGTGATTTTCCCTGCTAATTTCAATGATGCCGGCAGGGAGCTATGGATTTTTAAAGCTGACGATTTGATCAATAATTTAGAACCTTTAGACATTGAAAATTCGTACCGAATATTTCCAAATCCTGGGAGCACAGAATTAAGCATAGAAATGAACGACAAAGACAATTCTGTCCAAGATGTGAACGTTTATAACAATGACGGTGCCTTAGTGCTTAAAGCCTCTCAAAATAGCGCGGCAAAACCTTTAAATATTTCATCGCTTGCAGCAGGAAATTACCTTGTAACAATTCGTGAAAACGGGAAATTTGTTGGCACAAAGAAATTTGTAGTGTCAAAATAACTCTTCAATCTACCTTTATTTTGAAAGCGATGAACAGACAAGAAAATGCTATTACTCCTGTTCATCGCTTTTCTTCTTCTAACGATATTCATTTCCATTTTGTAACTATCACGCAAGAAAACTTCGAAGTTCCCGATATTGAACATCGTCATGGATATTGGACGGTGTTTTTCTTTTTAGACGGGAAAGGCAAACATCTTATAGACTTTAAGCGTGTAGCCATTAGGAGTGGAAGTATACATATTGTTCTCCCTGGACAAGTGCACGCCTTAGATGGTGGCAAGAATTTCTTTGCGTACGCTTTGATGTTTACAGAAGATTTTTTCTTAATGCGCGATGAAACCACCAAGCTACTAATGCGTCTGTTTCGATTTATGGATATCGGGGAAGCCGTAGCTTTCGACCTTACAAAAACTGAGAAAGGCTTTTTTACTTCTCTATTGAAACTGATTCAGCTTGAAAATGAGGGGAAAAGCGCGAATAAAGGAGCCGTACTTCTTGACCTACTTTCCGTTTTTATTAGTAAATGTTCAAGCGCACTACCGTTTCATGAACAAAATTTTACGGGTGAGGATTCACTTCTCTATATACAATTGCGACATGCTGTTGAAAAAAATTTCCGAAGGACTCATAGTGTTAAAGAGTTCGCTTCTATACTTCATGTTTCCAACAAACAACTTAATGATCTTTGTCGAAAATACACAGATAGAAGTGCGCTCGAATTCATCCACGCTCGCATAATTGTTGAAGCAAAACGCCTGTTGCTGTTTAGTGAAAAGCCAATTAAAGAAATTGCGTACACACTTAATTTTACGGATGCAGCACATTTCAGTAATTTCTTTCGCCAAAAATCAGGATTCACACCACTTGAATTTCGAGAAAGTAATCTACTTCATTAAGAACTTGTTAGTATTTTTTTGTTGTCGTAAAAATCTGTTTCCCATTTTTACGAAATGATTTTTACTCCACTACTGGCGGTTGTGATCGTTTTTTGCTCGCTCTATTTTTTTATGTTGCTCTACTTCTTTGTAGGTTGGTTGCGATTGAAAACCCCAAAGTTTGAACGGGACAAGTCTGCTTCCAATTTGCCCTTTGTATCAGTCGTTATTCCAACCCGCAACGAAAGCGAAAATATCAAAGCCTGCCTGGAAAGTATTTTCAAACAAACCTATACTCAACATTTGTTTGAAGTGGTAATGGTGGATGATTATAGCACTGACCCTACCTTGGAGTTGGCAAAAGAGTTCAAGCAAAACAATTTATTGGTGCTTGATCTGATGCAATATCTGGGAAACCAGGGAGAATATGTTCCTAATAAAAAGAAGGCACTGGCACTCGGCATTAAAAACGCAAAAGGTGATTTAATAATTACTACTGACGGGGACTGCACCATGAGCGAAAATTGGCTGAGTTCAATGGTGAGTTATTATCAGCAGAATGCTTTCAAACTTCTTACCGGTCCGGTGCTGATGAAGCCGGCCTATTTTCCGCTTCAGGTTTTCCAGCAAATAGATGTAATGAATCTGATAGGAATAACGGGCGCCACAATTCGGCATAATTTTCCGATCATGTGCAATGGTGCGAACCTAATGTATGCAAAGCAAACCTTTCATGATGTGGAGGGTTTTAAAGGAAATAATGATATACCTACCGGGGATGACATATTTTTAATGCAGAAAATACATCAACGCTATCCCAACAGCATTGGCTTTGTGAAAAATTACGAGGCCTGTGTTTTCACCAAACCCGAAAAAGGAATCGGTCGTTTCATCTCTCAGCGTACTCGCTGGATTTCGAAATCAACGGGCTTCAACGATTTTAAAATTACGGCAACTTTATACTTCGCCTACTCTTTTAATTTGCTGATAATTGTTGCTCTTTGCTTTGCTTTTCCCTTGAGTGAATTTAGCTGGCTGCCATTAGCTATTCTAGTCGGAACGAAATTAGTGGTAGATTTTTTGTTCAATATTCCTGTTTCTGTTTTCTTTAGAAAATGGTATATGCTTATACTTTTACCAATCACCGAAGTTTTCTATATCATATATGTACTATTAATCGGCCCACTAAGTTTAACAGGCAGATACAGATGGAAAGACAGATTGGTTAAATAATGGCAGAATTAAAAAGCACTTCTCTTAATCAAAAAGCATGGCGTAGATTAAAGCGCAACAAAAGCGCGATGGCGGGCCTTGGGATTATAGTTTTTGCACTCTTGCTTTCTATTTTTGCTTATCTGGTAGCTCCCGACAATTCTCCTTCAGGCAATTCGCAGATTTTACAATTAGAAACCCATCCTCCTGGATATAGAATTAAGCTCCTGAAAAAAGAAAGGTCGACCGTGTCATCCTCCGGTTTTATAGAAGGTATGTATAACGGCTTTGCGAAAAATTACGAACCCATTCCTGTTCTTGATTATGAGCTTAAGGGTGATAGTCTTTCATATACCGAATACAAAGGCAAAAGCTTTCATGCAGAGCAAAAGAAAATTTCATTGCTTGAATTATCTGGACGAAAACTGAACTCGATTTCTGAAAAAGATTTTGTCAATGAGTTTGTCAGCGAAGGAAAATTTCTACTTGGCACTGATAAATTTGGAAGAGATATTCTTTCCAGGTTAATAATAGGTGTCCGAGTTTCCCTATCGGTTGGAATGATTTCCGTCTTCATTTCCCTTTTCATTGGAATTTTTCTTGGGGCTATTGCCGGATATTTTAGAGGATGGACCGATGAGGCTATCATGTTTGTCATCAATGTTTTTTGGAGTATTCCTACTCTTCTTCTTGCGATGGGTTTGTATATCGGGGCTGGTAGTCTTATCGAAAACAAACTCATCATGATTTTTATTGCAGTCGGTTTAACGATGTGGGTGGAGGTAGCCCGTATCGTCCGCGGACAATTTCTATCCATTCGCGAAATGGAATTTGTAAGTGCGGCCAAAAGTTTAGGTTTTGGAAATAGGCGAATTATTTTCAATCATATTCTTCCAAACATTCTTGGCCCAATCATAGTTATCGCATGTTCTAATTTTGCCAGCGCCATTTTGGTAGAAAGCGGCTTGAGCTATATTGGTCTAGGCATTCAACCTCCCGCACCAAGTTGGGGAAGTATGTTGAATGAATACAAAGATTTTATTGATACCAACAAAGCTTACCTCGCTTTATTTCCCGGACTAGCGATTATGCTTTTAGTGCTTGCCTTTAATTTGGTAGGTAACGGTCTGAGAGATGCACTTGACGTAAAAGGGCAATTGGACTAAAGGTTCATATTAGTAATTCAGCAAAGCGGAATATTTCTTCAAACTTATTATAAAGCGGAACAGGGGCCACGCGAATTACATCGGGTTCGCGCCAGTCGGCAATTACTCCTGCTTTGGTAATTCTGTCAAACAACTTCTTTCCGTCCTTATTTGTTTGTATCGACAATTGCGCCCCTCTGCGCTCCTTTTGTTTTGGGGTAATAATAGAGAAAGTTTTGGAAGTAGATTTTTCACTTTTGGAAGTGATACAAAATTCAAGAAACCCTGTAAGTTGTTCAGATTTTTTGCGAAGGACTTTCATTCCCACCTTATCGAATATTTCGAGTGATGCTTTATGCGCTGCCATACTTAGAACAGGCGCATTAGATATTTGCCAGCCTGCCGCTCCTGTTTGAGGAATAAAATGCTTTGGCATTTTGAATCTGGTCTTTTCATCATTGCCCCACCACCCAGCGAGACGGGGTAAGTCAAAATTCTTAGCATGATAATTATTGACAAAAACGCCACTCACTCCACCCGGACCTGAGTTGAGATATTTGTAAGAACACCAGGTCGCAAAATCAATATTCCATTCGTGCAATTTCAGTTCGACATTGCCTATGGCATGCGCCAGATCAACTCCGAAAATGATTTTATGATTACAGCATGTCTTCGCAATTTTCTTGATTTCGAAAAACTGTCCTGTGTAATAGTTTACTGCACTAAACATGACCAAGGCGAGTTCATCTTTATGCTCTTCAATTTTTGAAATAATGTCTTCAGTTCTTAGAGTGATTTCACTCGAGCGAGGTACCACCTCCACTATACAGTCCTTTGGATTTAGTCCATGAAATTTTACCTGTTGTTCAAAAGCGTAATAGTCAGAAGGAAATTCATTTGCCTGAATCAGAATTTTGTTTCGCTTCCCTTTTGGGCGATAAAAGCTGATTAACATCAAATTCAAATTCACCGTGAGTTGATTCATCACAACTACTTCATCCTCCTTTGCTCCAATCAATTTGGAAATAGATTTAGAGAAAAAGTGATGATAATACAACCAAGGATTCTTACCATGGAGATGCCCTTCCACGCCAAGATTTTTCCAATCTTCCAGTTCATCCTTTAAATGCTTTTCTACTGATTTGGGCTGAAGACCCAGAGAATTACCACAGAGATAAATGGACTCTTTGCCATTCACTTTGGGAATATAGAACTGTTTGCGAAAATCTTTAAGAGGGTCTTGTTTATCAAGCAAGCGCGCAAACGCTAAAGAATTTTCGAACTTCATTTGTCAAATTTTTTCTTGTCTAGTTGGAGCCAATTGAGAGCGTTTTTGAAGAGCAATTTGTCTTTTATTTTTTTTGAAACATCCAACGCTTCTATCTCTTCTCCGGGGATCGCTTCACCTAAAGGGAATGGATAATCGCTTCCACAGCAAATTTTATCTTCCCCTATCAAATCAATGACATACTGCAAAAATTTGGTGTCGTGAATCAGCGAGTCGACATAAAAATGCCCCAGGTAGTCACGCGGGTTTACATTGTTGTCAAGTGCGGTGAGGTCGGGGCGCACTTTAAATCCCTGTTCAACTCTACCAATAGTTGAAGGAAATGAGCCACCACCATGAGCAAAAGCGACTCTAAGTTTTGGGAAGCGCTCAAACACGCCACCAAATATCATGGAACAAATTGCCCGAGAGGTTTCTGCAGGCATTCCTACTAACCAAGGCAACCAGTATTTGCTCATTTGTTTGGAGCCCATCATATTCCAAGGGTGAACAAAAATGGCTAAATCCAGTTCCTGTGCTGCTTCATAGATAGGAAAGAACTGCGGTTCATTCAGGTTAATATCGTTGATGTTGCTTCCAATTTCAATTCCTACTAACCCGATTTTTTTACACCTTTCCAATTCTTTTATCGCCAGCTCTGCATTCTGCATGGGTATAGTTCCGAGTCCAATAAATTTTTGAGGATACCGCTCAATAACTTCTGCAATATGATCATTCAGAAAACGTGAAAGTTCATAGGAATGCTCCGGCTTTGCCCAGTAATTGAACATAATGGGAATGGTGGAAAGTACCTGGACATCTACATGGGTATGTTTGCACTCTTTGATTCTTGCTTCTGCATCCCAACAGTTGTTTTCTATTTCGCGGAAGAACTCATCGTCCTTCATCATTCGGGCGCAACAAGGTTTGTGGTGGTCAAGGTGAATGAATCCCCCATATCCGAACTTTTCACTCCATCGAGGCAAATGTTCGGGAATTATATGTGTGTGGATGTCAATTTTCATTCACGCCAAATATAGAATTGATTTGAGAATAAGAAGAAGCAGTTGAAGTTAGAATAAAGGGATTCTACATTAGCGTGGTATTACACGAATAGGAAATTCCGCTTACAGTATAGTTCAATTGGAGATTTATACGGTGGTTTAATTTATCATAAGTGCCTTGACCATAAACGGTACTCCCTCCACAGTTTTGCTCGTTTATCTCAAGGATATTACCTTCATTACTAGGGTCGGTCCGGATGATTGCAATTACATCTGAGCAACTACTGCCCATAAGATTGTGGATATGGACTTGGTTAATATAAGAACCATCCCAAGTGATATAAACGTTAGATGTAGAGAAGGGCGGAGGTGTATTACAGGATTCATACGCAGAATAATTGATAGCGGTGTACTTCTCATAACTGTTGATATCGCAGTTAGTTCCTTCATACCCATCCGCACAATAGCATTTGCCATTTTTACAACCCTGTCCAATCGGGCAAGCCACATTTTTACAACTTTGTCTTTCACAAGCGGAAATACTTACAATAAATATCAGCACTAAAAATATTTTTGCCATCTGCTTCATAACTCTAACCGTGTTTTGTAAAACGAAAATAAAAACAAGAACCCAAACCGCATGAGAATTTTACCTCTTTCCTTTGTTTTATTTTTTGCGCTAGGTGCAAATGCACAAGTTCCCGAAACATTTAATGCTAATAACCAACCTGCTGCACCGGACTATTCGGTAGAGAAGAACTGGAGTGCTCTGCCATTTCGTGAAGATGCAGCCGATAAAATTCCGAATGATGAAAAATGGGTGAACGATTCGCTTAAGCCGGTGGATGTGTTTTATATCTATCCGACTATATATGAAAGCGGTAAAACATGGAATGCTGATTTAGCCAATAAAGCGTTGAACAAAAAGATTGATTCAAAACCGGTCCAATATCAGGCGAGTGTCTTCAATGCGAGTTGTCAGGTTTATGCCCCTCGCTATCGCCAATCGATTATCAAAGCATTTTACGATAAAGAGAATGGGCCAAAATCATTGGCTTTTGCTTACGATGATGTGAAACGCGCTTTTCAATATTATATTGATCATTACAATCACGGACGACCCTTCATTATTGCCTCGCACAGTCAGGGTTCTTATCATGCCAGAAGATTGTTGCAGGAAATGATTGATACGACTAAACTTCGCAAACAAATGGTGGCTGCTTATGTAATTGGCTATGCTATTGATACGGCTATGTATAAAGTGCTGGAGCCTTGCCGTAATGAAAATGAGACGGGCTGCTATATCACATGGGCTTCTTTTAAGAAAGGCTACACGCCCGATGGACTTGCTTTGTTTGGTAATATTTGTGTAAATCCGCTTACCTGGACTTCTTCGCTTGAACCTGCTGCTAAAGCTTGCAGCAAAGGTGCTATTCTGCTTAACTTCAATAAAAAATACACGAATAATATCTGCACTGAAATTCACGACAATTATTTGTGGGTGGAAAACAGTTTGCCGATTGTGAGCGGGATGAATGTGTTGCACATTGCTGATTACAATTTGTTTTGGTACGACATACGCGAGAATGTAAAGAAAAGGATAGCTGCCTTCTTAAAGAAGTGAAATGATTAGCAAATTAGCCGATAAAAATTCGGGCTGATGATATGTGTATGTGTTTTCAGAAGGGCAATCATCTAATTTGCCCGTCATCTAAATCAACAATTAAAAACTATGGGCGATTACAATCTTGGAGTGGGTTCACGCATTGAACACCCAAAATACGGAAAGGGAGTGGTGGTGGATATGGATTCGGAATTCTATTCTATTTGGTTTAAAGACGGTAACGACACACGCGGTATTGCCCGTGAATTTGAAGGTCTTACAGTGCTCGAAAAAACTTCTGCCGATGTGGTACCTATTACGCTTGATGATATTAAACGTGCGATTCGCGAAGTGGTAGAAGAAAAAAGTGACCTGCAGGAAATTGTTCCGTTGGCTAGTAAGTGGAACCGTGGCACTTTAATTTTTAAGCCTTCTGACTCTTCTTTACAAGGGAAGGAAATTCCTATCGAAACCTTCTTTCACAAGATTGTGATGTTGCGCGATAGGCTGCGTGTGATGGAGCAGTTCATCAATGCGCATAAAGTATTAACCGATGAAGACAAGGTTGACCTGCAACAATATATTACCCGTATCTATGGTTCACTAACCACCTTCAATATTCTGTTCAAGAACGTGGAAGAACAGTTTAAGGGAACCGGAGGAGACAAATAATGTAGAATTTGGAATGCGGAATTGAAACCACTAATCTGTCATTGTATAATCTCCTCTTTCTTATTTTCACGCCTTAAATTTTTGAATTATGTATAGAACGCATACCTGTGGGGAATTGAATTTGAAAAATGTTGGCACCGAAGTAACCTTGAGTGGTTGGGTGCAGAAAAGCCGTGCACTGGGCGGAATGACCTTTGTGGATTTGCGCGACCGTTATGGTATGACGCAATTGGTTTTTAATAATGAACTCGATGCTCCGCTTTGTGACCGCGCTAATAAACTGGGACGGGAATTTGTAATTCAGGTGAAGGGAAAGGTGACTGAGCGCAGCAGCAAGAACCTGAACATGCCTACCGGTGAAGTGGAAATTACAGTGAGCGAAATGACTGTGTTGAGCGAAAGCGAAACACCTCCTTTTATTATAGAGAATGATACTGACGGCAACGAAGAGTTGCGTTTGAAATACCGCTACCTCGATATTCGCAGGCCGAAAATGCGCGACACGCTGATGATGCGCGCGCAGATAAACAGAGCTATTCGCGAATACTTAGATGCAAAAGACTTTGCGGAAATAGAAACCCCGAACCTGATTAAATCTACTCCGGAAGGTGCGCGCGATTTCCTGGTGCCTTCGCGTTTGCAGCACGGAAGTTTTTATGCGCTTCCTCAGTCGCCACAGATATTGAAGCAGTTGCTGATGGTGGCAGGTATGGACAGATACTATCAGATAGTCCGTTGTTTCAGAGATGAGGATTTCAGAGGTGATAGACAGCCGGAGTTTACCCAGGTAGACTGTGAAATGAGTTTTGTTCATCAGGAAGATATTTTCGAAACTTTTGGGGGATTGATTCAGCATGTTTTCAGAAAGGTGCTGAAATATGAATTGCCGGAATTGAAGCGGTTGAGTTATGATGATGCGTTGCGATTATACGGCAGCGATAAACCCGATTTGCGGTTCGACTGTAAGATTGTGGAGCTCAATGCGGTTCTCCCAACCAATGAATTTGCTGTTTTCAATATTGCTATAGCAGCCGGAGGAATTGTAGCCGGAATTAATGCCAAAGGTTGTGCGGGTCATTCTCGCAAGCAAACCGATGAATACACCGAGTTTGTAAAAGCATCGCATCGGGGATTGAACGGTTTAGTTACTGTGAAATTTAATGAGGACGGCACGGTGAAGTCTTCTATCGATAAATTCTTTACGGAAGAGCAACTGCGCGAAATAGGAAAAGCATTTGATGCACAGAAAGGCGATTTGCTTTTGCTGGCAGCCGATAAAACTTCGAAGGTTCGTAAGAGCCTGGGCGATTTACGTTTGGAGTTGGCGAAGAAGAACAACTGGATTAAGGAAGGTGAATGGAGTGTGCTATGGATCGTTGACTTTCCGCTTTTTGAAAAGGATGAAGAGAGTGGCGAAATCACTTTTGCGCATCACCCGTTCTGTTCACCACATCCGGAGGACATGCAATACTTCGACACGGACCCTACGCGTGTTCGGGCGCAGACGTATGATATGGTGATGAACGGAAACGAAATTCTTTCGGGCAGTATTCGTATTCACCAAAAGGATATTCAGGAGCGTGTGTTCAACAACCTGGGTTTAACGCCTGAGGACCGCGATAAGAAATTCGGCTTTATGTTGAATGCCTTTAAATACGGTGCACCGCCTCACGGTGGTTGTGCTTTTGGTTTGGATAGAATAGTGATGCTGATGACCGGTGGCGAAACCATACGCGATGTAATTGCTTATCCTAAAACATCGGGCGGACGCGATCTGATGATGGATGCTCCTACTCCGGTGGATGAAAAGGCGCTGAGAGAGGTGGGGGTGAAGGTGATCATCTAAATGCGATTGTGATTCTAAACCAAGAAGCCATCGCATAATGCGATGGCTTCTTGGTTTCAGGGCTTTACTGCAATGCTTTGCCGGACAGTTCTATCTTTTGCAACCATTTATTGCGAAACTCTTCCCTAGAATTTCTGATGGGGCCCACGTACGTAACTTTGGTTGTTTTTACACCGCAAAAACCCAGAATGGATTTCTTGAGTTGGTTGACACTTGGCTCGTTAAACGCCAGCCAATAATACCAGGATGGCTGGTCGAGGGTGGTAATAATGTGGGCTGTTTTGCCCGCCAGGAGTTTGTCCCACCACACCGAGTTTTCGCGATACTGAAAGGCAAAGCCCGGCAGAAACAATCGATCGATAAATCCTTTGGTAACAGCAGGCAAACCGCCCCACCATACCGGATGCACCCATATTTGGTGGTCGGCCCACTGAATAGCTTCCCAGGCCTGTAGCAAATCGGGTTCCAGTTCGGTGCGTTTTTGATAGCCGTGCTGCAGGTTCGGATTAAATTTCAGATTGGCAATAACTATCTCTTTTACTTCAGCGTCTGCGCTCAGCGCTCCTTTTTTATAGGCTTCGGCTAATCCATAGTTAAAGCTTTGCGCATTGGGGTGACCATTGATGATGAGTATCTTTTTCACGTTGTTTTTGTTTATCGATTAATAATTAAGAGGGCGCAAAGCACCACTTAACAAGCGAGTAAAAGATTGACAAATGTCACATTCGCTATTTCTGCGCAATCTTTTTGCGCAAGCGGCTGATGCTTTCTCTTTCCAAACCAAGATAGGAGGCTATGAGGTAAAGCGGCACACGGTCGAAAAGCCAGGGTTCAGATTCGAGGAGTTGCAGATAGCGTTGTTCGCCATCTAAAAACAAAAAGCTTTCTACTCGTTGGGCTGTCATTTTGTAGGCTTCTTCTGCCATTATTCGCCCAAACCTTTCCCTGTTGTGTGATTGTTTGTAGGCATTTTGAACGGCCGGAAGGCTGAAGCAAACCACTTCGGAATCTTCGAGTGCCTGAATATAATAGCGGCTTGGCATGGCCTTGAGAAAGCTATCGTATTCCACCACAAATTGGTTTTCGAAATAAAAGCAGGTATTTATTTCCTTGCCTTCGGAAAGGTAGTAGGTGCGGAAACTGCCCGAATTGATAAAGGCTATTTCGCGGCACACTTTGCCTTCGGCTATAAAGAGTTCTTTTTCCTTAAATCGCTTTAGCGTCAGGTGGGGTTCAAACAGAGCGCAGTCCTGCGCGGTGAGAAACGAAACGCCCTTGAGCCAGTTTTTAAATTGTTCGAACTCTTGCATAATGGATGATAAAGGAAACAAGAATCGGGAATAGTGCAATGGATAATTGGTTAAACTCTACCTGGCTTCTATGTTTAGCGACTTCCCATAATTGAAAAAAGACGGTGAGGGTGCAGCATTTTTGAGTGACAGAAGAGGGTCGTCTTTAGACATAAGACAATACTAAAAGGAGAGGGTCCCGGCAAAGTTTGTCGGGACCCTCTCCTTTTAAAGGCTTTAAAAAACATAAATAATCTTCAAAAAATATTCCAACAATACATTTCATAGTTTATCTTACTTGTTGGAATATTCCTTTAAAATAAATATACAATAACTTTTACTAATAGAACAATCCAATTTAGTAACTAATTATTTAGTTATCTTAATAGAATATTCCATTAATATTGCTTTATTGTTAGTATAATCATTTGCTTATTCCCCTAAATTAATCAATCATTTATTATTTAATTAAGAGGATTCCATTTTAATAAATAAACATTTAGTATTTTTCATGGAATAAAATTAAACACCCCGTAAATCTTTATGGAATGCTTCTTATCGCTATTGCCAGACTCCTTGTTTGTTGGCTATAAGCCGGGAAACCGTTTGCCTGCGTTGCCAAAGTTTAGTTATTCTTTCAGAACAAAATTACCTGCCTAATGAAAAAGCTCAACGACCTTTTTACCGATATTTTTGAGTTGAAAAAAATTACCAATGCCCGGCTTACTACCTTTGCCAACTTCCACCTGGTAGCCCTGGTCAGGAACAACCCCGGAGGGATATTTGATGCTCTGATTGCCCCGACCGAAAACACCCTGAAGGCACTTCGAAACAGCGAGCAAGGGAAGTATGGAAGCATTGGCGACCGGAAAGGAACGACCCTGGCGAAGAAGAAAGCGCGGGTAGCGTTCAACCGTTTTATCAGGCGAAATGAAGGAGCAGTACGCGCCAAATTTGCAGAAACATCGGCCCCCTATAAGGAGTTTTTCCCTACCGGCCTGACAGCCTACGACCGCGCTTCGGATATGAAATACCAGGGCTTGCTCCACAATATTATCGCGCGCGCCACACAGTATGAGGCGGATTTAGGTTCCGATTTTAAAAATCAGGCAACCACCCTGACCAACGCCTACCTTGATGCCGGCAAAAATCAGGTGAAGTCGAAAAGCAAAATAGGCGGCTTCAGAAACGAAATCAGTCTGGAGCGCGCTGAGCTTACCCGCCAGCTTACGTTCAATGCCCTCTTTATTGCTGCCAGCTTTTTGCTGCAACCCGAAAAACAGCAGCTCTATTTTAGAACCTCGCTGCTCTTTGCGCAGCATCGAAAACACCGCCACAAAGGCAAGCCGGCTCCTGATGCTACAACCCTTGTATGCAAAATAAACTACGAGGCCGGTAAATATATGTGGATGAAAAACAAAGGTGCCACGTCTCTTCTTTTTCAAATGTACCTGCTCGACAGTCCTGTGGGCAGCGCCTTTACCCTGGCTCCCAGCGAGGAACTGCACAAGCGGATGGATGAATTTTTTTCGAATGCCGATGAACTGCGCGTTACCAACCTTGGAACCATAGATGGATGGTTTATGGTAACCGAAGTAGCGTAGAAAACAGAGCCGGAAAAAATATTTTGGGGGTACGAAAGGCATTTCTTACTTTTAGTTCATAAAACCATTTATTATGGAATCAATTTTAAAAGCAGGCTGGCGCAAGTTAGATGGAACAAAAATTGAAAACCCAATAGCCGAAGCGGTTGAAAAATCGTTGGTGAACGAGCGCGAACTGGGCAACCAGATAAAAGTGTGCATAGGCACCGACTCGCAGGTGCGCGGCCTCGAAACAGAATTTGCCACCGTTATTGTGCTGCTGCGCAAAGGCCGCGGTGGATTCATGTTTATCAATAACGAAAAGACCAGCCAAAAGATGAGCCTGAAAGAACGTCTGCTAACCGAAGTGGCGCGCTCTATCGAAATTGCCTATTCGCTTTGTCCGCTGTTTGACAAATACGGCACCGAGCTGGAAGTACATGCCGACATAAATACCAATCCGCGCTTTGGTTCCAATGCCGCCCTGAGCGAGGCGATGGGTTATATCCTTTCGATGGGGTTCACCTTCAAGGCTAAACCCGATGCCCCTGCAGCCAGTTGCTGCGCCAACAAAGTGGTGTAAGCCCCATCTGTGTTTCACGCTTCATGCTCTACTCCGTTCGGAATTCCTATTTTTAGTGCATGAATCCGTTTCTGCTTTCTGCCCTCTGCATTTTTCTGTTCATGTGCTTCATGTTTGTTCTGGCACAAATCAAGCGCGACAACAGCATTGTAGATGTTGGCTGGGGGATTGGTTTCATTATCGTTACGGCTGTTACCTACTTTGTGTATGGCGATGAGCGGTTTCATCAAAAACTGGTTAGCTATCTGGTTATTATGTGGGGGCTTCGGCTGTCTATATATATATGTATAAGAAACATGGGCAAGCCCGAAGATTTTCGCTACGCCAACTGGCGCATTGAATGGGGCAATAACTTTCTGGTGCGTTCCTTTTTCCAGGTGTTCATGTTGCAGGGGCTCATTATGTTCATCAATGTTCTACCCATTATTATTGTGAACAACGACCTCACTATTTTAAAATCTTACCAATTTCTTTATCCCATAGGTTGTGGGATTTGGTGTATCGGGTTTTTCTTTGAAGCGGTGGGTGATATGCAGATGTATCTTTACAGAACCGGCCATCATAAAAAGGAAGCAATTATGAATACCGGTCTTTGGCGCTACACCCGCCACCCCAATTATTTTGGCGAAGCGATGATGTGGTGGGGTATTTTTCTGCTGGCCATTCCTTCGGGCCTGTGGTATGTTTCGGTTATAGCGCCCATCACGATTACTTTTCTTTTGCTAAAAGTTTCGGGTGTAACCATGCTCGAAAAAAAGTATGATGGCAACGATGCCTATTCGCTCTACAAGAAAAATACCAGTGCCTTCTTTCCCTGGTTTCCCAAAACAGAAAATTGATTGCATCATCAGAATTGCATAGTTTTATCTTCACACAAAAACGCTGTCATGAAATTGAAATTTACGTTCCTTTTTTTTGTTGCCACCCGGGTATTGCTTGCCAATAGTTTCACCGAATACAAAAGCCATATTGCAAAAGACCGGCTTCTGGTCATTTTCGAAAAAAATCTTTCGGCAGAAAGAAAGACGGAGCTTATCAAACAGTCGAATCTGGTAATTGACTTCACGTATATTCCCTCGCCCGCTCTCACGGTTTGCCTGACAAACGATGTGGCAGCAGCCACCAGTTATTTTTCCAACCTGCAAGAGGTCACCTTTGTTTCATTCTTTATTACCGATGGCCAACACTTTGGCGGGGTGCTCAATAATTTCTTTGTAAAAATTAAAGACAAAAACCTGGAGCCTTTGTTGCGAAATAAACTGGCAACGGAAAATCTGGGCGAACTGATTCCTGATAAATACATATCTAAGCTTTACAAAGTTCAGAATTCGAAAAATTCAGGAAAAAACACCGTGGACCTTTGTGCTGCTTTTCAGCAGGAAGGCTGGTGCGAATACGCTTCACCTGATTATTTGCTCAATCCAATCGTTTGCTCAAATGACCCCTACTACCTTCGCCAGTGGAATATCAGCAATACCGGAACCTCCACCCAGGGTAATGGCACCCCCGATGCAGATATGGATGTAGACAGCGCCTGGACAATCACCACAGGCGACCCAAATATTAAAGTAGGCATTATTGATTCGGGAGTTGATACCCTGCACAGCGACCTAGCGGCTAATATATTGCCCGGTCATGATGCCATCAGTGATTCGACTGATGGTTATCCCACACCAACCTACGCCATGGATGGTCATGGTACTTGCTGTGCCGGAATAGTGGCAGCAGTTAAGGATAACGGTAAAGGGATTGCAGGTGTGGCTCCATCCTGTAAAATATTACCGGTTCGTACCTTTTCTTATATAAGTTTTGGCGGGCAGACCATTCCTTATTCTACCGCTGCAGCATTTTCCGATGCCATTGGCTGGGCATGGAATGCAGGAGCCGATATTCTCAGCAATTCATGGGGACTCACAACCCAGTACATTAGTTTACTACCCGGTGGACTGCAGCCGGTAAACGATGCCATTTATTTAGCCTTCACATCGGGTAGAGGTGGTAAAGGAGTGGCTATGTTTTTTAGCAGCGGAAATGAGGAAGACAGCACGGGTTCTATTTGGCCGGGCAGTCTGGCGCAGACGATTGCGGTCAATGCCACCAGCATGTGCGATGAACGGAAAAACGCTAATGACTGCAGTACTGAAACCTGGAGCGGCAACTGGGGTCAAGGTATCGACTTCAGCGCACCGGGTGTGAAAATTACATCTACCGACATGAGGGGTAACAAAGGCTTTAACACCGGCAGCGGCACCAGTGGCGATTATGATTTTACTTTTAACGGTACCTCTGCGGCTTGCCCTAATGCAGCTGCTATTGGCGCCTTGTTGCTTTCGGCTAATCCTACCTGGAATGCCGAAGACATTCGCAACATTATAGCCAGCTCATGCGATAGGGTAGGCGGCTATAACTACGACTCGCTTTTTCTAAATGGTACCTGGTGCCGCGAACTTGGCTATGGTCGGGTGAATGCTTTTAGAGCATTGCAATATGCCACTTCTTATACTACTACCGCTGTAAAGAATCTGGCGGACGAAGTAGTGTTCAATATTTATCCAAACCCCAACAACGGGAATATGAACATTGCCTTCAGTAGGGAAAAAGGAGTCCTTAAAATTTACGATTTGAATGGCCGGGAAATGTTTCAGGAAGAACTACATGCCGGAGTCAATCATTTAGAAACAACTCTTCTCTCTCAGGGAGTTTATATTGTAAAAACCGAATCGAAAACCGGCACTGTAACTCGAAAGGTTACGATATTAAGGTAGAAAAAAGGAAGGAAAGTGCTACTTCGCCATTTCGCGTTTTTCTAACGCGGCCTGTTTTTTACTAAGCGCTTCACTCATTCGGCAATTGAGCAAAACAAAACCAATAAGCACTACACAAAACACTGCTAACATTAAGTTCATTGACGTATCTGTTTTCATAACAAGGTGGTTAAAGTGTTTAATTTCTTCCTTTATGAATTAAACGCTTGTTTTCAATTAATGTTGTTTCAGTTGTGAATTAATTCACGTATTCACAACCTTTCCACAATTCTACCATAACAGTGCCAAAACAAGAAAAAACTTGTGCGTTATAACCCCTGTTTATACAAATGCTTTGTAATTGAACACTTTAGCACCGAAATACGGCAATCTTTTTTAGGAAGAAATGCTGTTGTGTGTAACGGGCGTAAAGCTTTGTAGCAAAAACCTTACACAGTAATGCACATGTGCGAACTGGAATAAATACAGGTTGACTTAATCGAAAGTAGACTTACTTCTTAAAATGATTCCATCCTTGTGCTTGTAACAAGTGGCGATTACCACTTCTCGTAATAAGCGCACACCCCGTTTCTTTCTTAGTAATTTGACCAATGATTGAAAAGGTTTCCTCTCCCGAAAGCTTCGTTTCGTCTTCGGGTTGGATGGTGAAAAGCAGTTCATAATCTTCTCCTCCGTTCAGCGCACAGGTAATCGGGTCAAGGTTAAACTGAAGCGCCATTTGGTAAGCATCTTCGCTCACAGGAATAGCGGCCTCGTTCAGTTCACAACCAACACCACTTTGTTTACAGATATGCAGAATATCACTCGAAAGACCATCGCTCAAATCCATCATGGCGGTTGGTTTCAGGTTCATCTCTTTAAAGAACTGAAGCACCTCTTTTCTTGCTTCAGGTTTTAGCTGTTTGCCTATCAGGTAATCCGCATTTTCCAATTCGGGTTGCACTTCGGGATGTTCCAGATAAATCCGTTTCTCTCTTTCTAATATTTGTAAGCCGAGATAGGCAGCACCTAGATCACCGGTAACGCAAATCAAATCACCCTCCTTTGCTCCGTTTCTGTAAATCAGGTCTTCCTCATTGGCTACACCAATAGCGGTAACCGATATTATTAATCCGCTTAACGAAGAAGTAGTATCGCCACCAACCAAATCTAGTTTGTAATTTTTGCAGGCAATCCTTATTCCTTCGTACAGTTCATCCAAAGCTTCAACAGTAAAGCGTGAGGAGATGGCAATGGATACCGTAATTTGTTTAGGCTCAGCATTCATGGCGTAAATGTCACTCACATTCACCACCACACTTTTATATCCAAGGTGCTTCAGCGGTGTATACATCAAATCGAAATGAATGCCTTCCACCAATAAATCAGTGCTTATTACTGTCTTTTTAGCGCCATTATCTATGACTGCCGCATCATCGCCAACTCCTTTAAAAGTAGAAGAGTTAACGTGCGCAAAATTTTGGGTAAGTCGGTCAATCAATCCAAATTCGCCTAACTCACTTACCGGAGTTGTTTTAATTTCATCTGCCATATAAATTTTTTACCTGCGCAACATTACTATATTTGAGTGTATCTCTAAGTGAACGTAGTTCGCAATATGTTTTAGATATGTTAGTTCCTGATAAAAATCGTTTGAATTATTTGAGCTGGCTGACCTTATTTGGCATGAGTGCTGTAGGGGTTTTGCTTATCACCTACTTGCAAAAAGCCGATGTGCAACTGGTCTTTCAAGGAAAGAAATCTCTTTTTCTGCAAATCACAGCCGGTCTCTTTTTCGGAAGTTTATCATCACTTTTTGCCGTAGCTTTACTGAACGGTAAATTTTTTAAAAGTGTGCGGCACTTTTTCGAACACCTGATGCAGGATATCAATCCTTCTCTCTCAAACATCCTGTTCTTTTCTTTATGTGCAAGTGTAGGCGAGGAAATCTTGTTCCGCGCAGGCATCCAGCCGTTAATCGGAATTTGGCCAGCTGCTATTCTTTTCGTTTTGCTACATGGTTATATTAACCCTGCCAATCTGCATTTATCTGTATATGGCATTTTCCTGGTAATTATTTGTTCCGGGTTTGGCTATCTGTTTAAGTTTTTTGGGTTAACGAGCTCTATTATTGCGCATTTTATTTATGATGTGTCCATGTTTAATGTGCTGAAATACTCTTACCGAAACACCATAAGCGAAGTAGCTCCCTGATTTTTGTTCTCGTAAAAAACAGAAGGAAACTTGTAACAATCCCAGTTCCGTTTCAGTAGTTATATTTACATCCTGATTATTTTCGTAGTCCAACAACTAATAGACATGATACATCAACTGCAAAACATCCCTAGGTCGTGGAGCAGAGCATGGAGTTCAAGGAGCTTCCGAAATCAATTTGCTCTCACCATTCTCTTTTTTATTGGTGTCGGTATTCACCAGTTTCATTTTTTGCGACTGTGGCAGGCTCGTCCGGGCTTACAGGTAAATGATTTGGTGCTGAACTTTCTCCCACCTCATAATTTTTCGTGGTTGATTTTCTTCTTTGAATATTCAACCATGCTAATGGTTTTTATTTATCTGCTTCCATCTCCCGACCGTCTGATTAAGGGAATACAAATGTTTGCTTTGGTTCTGTTCGCCAGAACTCTAAGCATTTACCTGTTTCCGCTCGAACCACCCCGTGATATGATTTTTTTGGAAGACCCAATGGCAAATTTATTCCTGCATACTAAGGATGTAATCGTTACCAAAGACCTATTCTTTTCGGGACATGTATCAGCAATTTTCCTACTACTACTGCTTATAGAGGATAAATGGCTAAAAAGATATGCAACTGTTTCTGCCATGGCTGTGACATTTATGATATTGTGCCAGCATTGTCATTATAGTATGGATGTACTAATAGGAATTATCGTTTCCTACTCTACCTATAAGTTTGTGCTTTTCTTCCATAAAGAAACCAAATACGGTTTGGAACTAAAGGATGCCTGATTTTTAAACCGATTTCAAGCCGATGAAGGGCAATGATGTAACCAATATTACTCATTGCCCTTTTTTTAAAAAACAATATAGAATGAGTAATCAATTTCGACATCGCGCACATTTTTCTTTCTTTATTTCGGTAAAAATTCTTTAGGTGCGTTTAGCTGTCTTCATTACTTTTTCATTATTGCTGATAGTGCAAATCGCATCTGCCTTTACGGTAGATAGTGTTCAATACAAAATTATTTCACTTGATAGCTTAAGTGATGAAGATTTTGCTCTGCTTGAAGAGTACAAAGATTCATTTATGAAAGAGGCGACAATCATTAAATCTGCACTCCTATTCAAAAAACAAAAAGATCTTGACACAACCGTAACGTTGATGAACAAATTATCACATGTCGAATTAGGACTTGATTTCGCAAGCCACATTTTGTCAAATGGACGTGATGCGGGCATTAAAGGTATTGCGTTTTATCCGGGAATAATGTATTATCATAAAACAGGACTCTATGCTTCATTAGGAATGGGTTTTTTTACCGATAGCGCGATTCGCCAAAGTGCTAAAGTGCCGCTACTATTTATTTCTCCGGGGTTTTACAGGACTTTTTTTAAGCGCTGGACGTTCAGCATCGGCTATTCGCGTTGCTTCAATTTTTATTCTCCGGATTTCAATCGCGGTCTGCTCAACAATTCGTTCTCGCTTTACAACGCTTTTGATTTTTGGCATTATTTGACTGTTTCTGTAGCAGCCGGAATAAGTTGGAGCAGTAACTTAACGAGTCGCAAACTTTATCAATTACCGGCTCGTAGAATCACTTATAAAAAACTCACGCAAAACCTGGGTGAAGAATCTGCCGCAAACATCAGTATTTCTCTTCGAAGAGATTTCTCCTTTTATAATACCCTGGGCGCAAAAGTTTTTACAATTACTCCTCAATTGTCTTTTTTGTTTGGTAATGATAATAGCCAGTTTGTTATAAAGGGAATTCGCAAACCGGGTCAATTTCCGGTTACCTACGATAAGTTTTTCGGGTTTCTGAATATAGATCCAGGTTTAGGTGTTGACTGGAGAATCCGCAATCTTGAAATATCGGTTGCTTTCCATTGCGCTATTCCCTTTAATGAATTTGTCGAAAATGGAAATGTGTCAGGAAGGATTACAAGCCCACATCATTATTATCCCTATGCCGAGGCCGGCATTAAGTATTTATTCAGAATAAAAAAGAAGAAATAATTAGTTGGCAAGCCACATCTCCGGATCCATCTTATCTTTTCCTCTCCATATTTCAATATGGACTTTTGTAAGATCTTCACCCTTATCGGTGTGTAATTTCCCCAATGATTGCTTAGTAGAAATAGCTTGATTGGGCTTTACTGAAACCGTTTCAATATTGCTGTAAACAGTAAAGAATTCCCCGTGTTTCACGATAACGCAATTTTGTGTGGTTGGTAAATAAAACACACTTACCACTGTTCCGCCAAAAACAGTTCGGGCATCAGAGCCAGCTTCGGTTTTAATATCCACTCCGTTATTCTCCACCATAACGTGCTTTAAAAGTGGGTGTTCATGCTTTCCGAATTGAGAAATAATATGCCCCCGTTCCACAGGCCAAGGCAATTTACCATGGTTGTTTGAAAAATCCTTCGACAAGGCTTGCTCAGCTGGTGTTAGAGGCATGGTTTCGTCAGTTCCCTTTTTAATAGGAACTGACTTTGTTGTTCCCGAACTCTTTTTTGCCTGCTCTTCAGCTTTTTTTCGTGCCTGCCTGATTTCATCCTCAATAATTGCCTGAATTCGACCGTTAAGTTTCGCAGCGGCTTTATTTTTTTCGTCCTGTGCTTTATGTAGTTTCTTTTCTTTCTCTAGCAATTGTGCAACCGCATTGTCCTTTTCCTTTTTTTCGCTTTCCAATTCCTCCTTCTGTGCGGTCTGCTTAACAAGTAAAGTTTCCTTCTGCTCTTTATTCTCCTGTAAATTTTCTTTCTTCTGCTTCAATCCGTTAATTAATACCTGAATATCTTTTGCCTGCCCTCTACGGTATTCCGCAATTTTTAAAAGGTAGTTATAACGATGCAGGGCATTATAAAATGAAGTAGAAGAAAGAAGAAAGGCCGTTTGATTTTGCAACGCAATATTTTCATAGCTATTGAGAAGCATTCGTGCATAATCATTTTTCATTTTACCAACTTCAACAGATTGAAATGAAATTTCTTCTTCTGTTTTATCTATGGTTTCATTTAAGTTGCCAATTTGATTACTGATGTTGCCTATTAGATTTTCGCGTGATTTTATCTTCGCCTGTAGGGATAGGATTTCGCTTAGGCTTTTTTCCTTCTTGGCATTATTTGTTTTTAATGCCGCTTCTATAGTTTTTATTTCATCCTGAAGCCTCTTCATCTGTTGCTGAAGTTGCTCCTTTTTTTGCTTGGTATTAGTTTGGGCGGTAGAAATAATGGCGGCTAGGCAAAAGATTAAAACCAGGAAAGGAATTCGACAGTGACCCTTAAAATTTAAAATTCGCAACTTGTAGCTCACTCGGATTTTTTCATTTTATCATTCAACTCAAACGGAAAATTCAGTTCGCCATCTACTAGCGCTTTCATTATTTCCATGCGCAGATTCATACTCTGCGAATCGCGATTGATTAGAAGATTCCGCTTGTATGAAAATGGTTTTTGGTCCAATTGAATATATGAACCGAAAGTAGCCGAGAGTTCTTGCTTTAGCAGCTTGTCTTTCAACAAAAGGTTTTCGAGGGTGTAGTTTGTGTTGTTCACTCTAGCTTTTTCATACAGGTGGCTATTTTCATCAAATAAGGTAACAGCACTAT
>CANJVG010000052.1 GCA_947478005.1 Bacteroidota bacterium | reverse complement strand
AGTGGCATCTCATCTACAAAAAGTAATACACGGCTGCCCGAACCGTACGCATATCCGCTCCCTCCTCTTATGCTCATTTGCCCGTCCAAAATTGTAACACCCGGTATTTTTGTAACCGCCTGTTGCAAGTTGGTTATGTTGTTGCTTTCCAGCATGCGCGGCTTAATTACGTCCACCGTCTGGGTTATTTTTTGAATCGCAACCCCCAGGCGGCTTTGACCCACCACCACAGTTTGCAGTTCTACTGAGCCCCCTCCCAATTTTACATCAAGAGTTTTTGTCTCCCGCTCCTTAACTGTAAAGCGTTGCGAATCCGAGCTCATTCCTAAATAACTAATAACTAAAGTGACTTCACCCGGGCTTACCTGCAGTTCATAATTCCCCTTTATATCTGTGGTGGTACCGTTGCTGGGCGGCTGTACCACATTCGCCCCATCCAGGAATTCGCCTGTGCGGCCGTCTTTAATGGTTCCCTTGACAGTGGCCGTTTGAGCAAATGATATATACGTAAAGGAAAATAGTATCAGGGTAGAAAGACAAAAATGGCGCATGACTAACGTTTAGTTCTTCAATATTAGGTGCAAGGTAAAGAAATATTTTGCGAATTATTCGCATGGAAATAAAATTAAACCAGTTAGCCGTTTGCTGGCTGTGAGGAGCCGCTTCCTAACCAAGGAATTATATTCACCGAAGCTATGACACCTTTTGCTTTAAAGACTCTCAGGCCTTAGGATGGGCCTGCTTGTAAACATTCTTTAGCTTATCGATTGTATTGTGGGTGTAAACCTGCGTAGCCGCCAGGCTCGCGTGGCCCAGTAACTCCTTCACTGCGGTAATATCTGCCCCGTTATTCATCAGGTGCGTGGCATACGTATGGCGCAGCGTGTGCGGGCTTTTCTTATCCACCGTAGTCACCAAATTCAGATAATGCTTTACCGTGGAGTAAACATAATTCTCTGTCAGCTTTTTTCCTTTCGTATCCGACACCAGAAACACCTCTTTTGCCCCTTCAGCCTTCAGCGTCTTCTTCTGCTCTATAAATGTTTTAATCGAATTTCTCAACTGCCCGTGAATAGGAATAATCCGCTCCTTATTCCCCTTACCCAACACTTTTATCTGCGCGTTGTAAGCATCAAAATCGCTCTCCTTTAAATGAATCAACTCAGTTCTGCGCATCCCTGTGCCATAGAAAAGTTCGAGAATCATCTTGTCGAGCGCGCCTTTATATCCTTCCTCAAAGTCAATATCATTCAATAGCTTTTCAATACCAGGCAACTCCACAAACACCGGCAGTCGTTTACTCATTTTAGGCGATTGCACCTTCGCCATGGGGTTCTTCTTAATCTCCTGCTTGCGCAACAGATACTTATAGAAAGATTTCAGCGAAGAAGTTTTGCGGTTAATAGACCGGGCCGTCACCTTTTTTCCCATCATACTAACTATCCAGTTGCGGATATGAATATGATTGGCCTCCACCACCTCCGTTTTATCTTCCTCTAGATAAGTCTCGAACTGTAACAGGTCGGTGCTGTAGGCTTCAAGCGTATGTTTAGAATAACGCTTTTCGAATTCAATATAATTTAGGAAAGACTGAACCTGTGCCTGCATAATTCAAACATACAACGTAATCTGCTTTGTTTAATTGCACATTTCAAGCAGGGAAAATGATATGTCCTAGGTTCGGGACAAAAGAAAAGCCCATCCTGTTTCCAGAATGAGCTTTAATATTTTAATACAGATGGATTTAACCTTCTGCTTCTCTCTTCAATTGTTCGATATAAGTAGCATGCAACACAGTTTGTCTGCGTTTAATGCTTGGTTTAATAAATACCTGACGCTCACGAAGCTGGCGAAGGAAACCTGCTTTTTCAAATTTCTTCTTGTACTTCTTCAGTGCCTTGTCAATAGTATCCGATTCTCTAGCGTCAATAATAAGCATGTTTGTAAAAATTTAGGACGGCAAAAATAAAAACTACTTCGTATTCTCCAAACTATATGTTCCCCTTCATAATTTCCCGCGAAATAACCAACTTCTGAATTTCTGAAGTTCCTTCGCCAATAGTGCACAGTTTGCTGTCGCGGTAGAACTTCTCTACCGGAAAATCCTTCGTATATCCATAGCCTCCAAATATCTGCACCGCATCTGTAGAAACCTGCACCGCTACTTCTGAAGTATAATATTTGGCAAAAGCAGATTCCTTAGTCATCTTCTTGTGCTCGTTCTTTAAATAAGCCGCCTGCATGGTCAACAATTCACCCGCCTCAATCTTCGTAGCCATATCCGCCAACTTAAAAGCTATTGCCTGAAAGTTCGCAATCGGCTGACCGAACTGTTCGCGCTCCTTGGCGTATTTCACACTTGCCTCATAAGCTCCTTTCGCAATGCCTAAACCAAGCGCAGCAATTGAAATCCGTCCTCCATCCAAAATCTGCATAGCCTGTTGAAAGCCCGTTCCTACTTTGGCTTCTCCACCCACCACGTTTTCATCAGGAACGAAGCAATCTTCGAAAACCACTTCTGCTGTTTCGCTTGCACGCATACCCAGTTTGTTTTCTTTCTTTCCTGCTTTCAAGCCTTTAGTCCCTCTTTCTATAATAAAGGCAGTCATGCCTTTGGTATCTAACAGTTCACCGGTGCGCACAATCGCTACTACTACATCCCCTGTCGCTCCGTGAGTAATCCAGTTCTTGTTTCCGTTCAACACCCACCCTCCATCTACCTTCTTGGCAGTTACTTTCATGCGCATAGCGTCAGAGCCGGTGTTGGCTTCGGTCAAAGCCCAGGCACCAATCCATTCACCGGTAGCCAACTTTGGTAAATACTTTTTCTTCTGCTCTTCGGTGCCGTGGTAATAAATATGCCCTGTGCAAAGCGAGTTATGTGCTGCGGTTGAAAGACCGATACTTCCGCATACTTTCGAAATTTCGGAAACTACGGTTACATATTCGAAATAGGAAAGACCGGAACCTGAGTACTTTTCAGGAATATAAACTCCGAGAAAACCAAGCTCACCCATTTTGTAAAATAAATCACGCGGAAAAATCTGTTCTTCATCCCACTTCATAAAGTGCGGACGAATTTCCTTTTCGGCAAAGTCCTTAATAGTTTGCGTAATCATTATCTGATTTTCGCTGTAATCGAAATTCATACCTGTGTGAACAGATGCATCAGTAGCTATTGAACTCATGTCGTATATTTTTTTGCGGGGCGAAGATAAAAAAAGCGCGAAGACGGATTAATAGTTGATGGCCGAAACTATGTTCGCAGAATAAGGAGAAATCCTTTTCCGTCCGTTCAGAAAATCAAGTTCAGCAATGAACGAGAAGCCTGCAACAGTTCCACCTTCTCCTTTTACCAACTCTGCTGCCGCCATAGCGGTTCCTCCGGTAGCCAGCATATCGTCATGTATCATTACATTCCAATGCGGTTTAACTACTCCGGTGTGAATTTCAAGCGTGGCTGTTCCGTATTCTAAGTCGTACGTGTAAGATTTAGTTTCGGAAGGTAGTTTCCCTTTCTTTCTCACAGGGAAAAGAGGGATATTCAACTTCTGCGCTATCAGAATACCAAGAAAGAATCCTCGGCTTTCAATCGCGCAGATGGCATCTACTTTCCCATGATTATGAAGAAAGGTATTGATGATGTTCTCTGCAATTTCATCGCATAGTTTGGCATCCAGAAAAATAGGAGTGATGTCTTTGAACTGAATGCCTGACTTAGGAAAATCAGGAACGTTCCGGATAGCGGTGTCGAGTTTTTGTTTTAATGTCATTTTTAGTCAGTTGTCAGTTAGCAATTTGCTGTTGGCAAATAAATACAAACAACGCAATATCTCTAGTTGGCTGTCGCTAACTCTTTCTTCTTCCAATAATAATACACCGGTACTCCTATAGCAACTATCAGTAGGCCAGGCCAGCAGGCAGAAAACTTTACAATAAGCAGGTTAATGCAGAAGGCACTTGCAAGCACTAAATACAAGGCAGGAACCAAAGGGTAGCCCCAAGCCTTATAAGGTCTCTCGGCATCGGGCTTTTTTTTGCGAAGGATAAAAATGCCGGCTATCGTGAGGATGTAAAAAAGCATAACCGAGAACATCACGTAATCGAGCAGGTCGCCATACTTGCCGCTCAAACAAAGCATAGCCGACCAGAGGAATTGAATCCAAAGTGCAAAACCCGGTACACCGTTTTCATTATTATGTTTCATTTTTTCGAAGAACAAACCATCTTTAGCCATTGCCTGATATACGCGAACACTGGCCAGAATAACTCCGTTGTTGCATCCAAAAGTGGAAATCATTATCAGTACAGCCATAACCACCGCAGCAGCACCTCCAAACATCATTTGTGCAGCAGCGGTGCCCACCCGCTCATTTTGTGCAAATTGAATACCGCGGGAAAATACATTCGCTCCATCAGGGTCTCCGGCAAGCGGCAATAAGTACAAGTAGGCAATATTTGCGAGAAGGTAAAGGGAAACTACAAGGATTGTTCCTATGGCTAAACTCAAGGGAATATTCCGCTTAGGGTTTTCAATATCTCCGGAAATAAATGTAACGTTATTCCAGGCGTCACTGCTGAAAAGTGAACCCACTAAGCCAACTCCAACCGCTGACATGAGAGCAATAGTGGAAAGATTGCATTGTATCCAATTGCCATCCACATCTTTTGACCAATGAGAAAAGCTGAATGCATCGCTCCAATTCATGCTCCATGTTTCAGAACTTCCATAAACAAAAATCCCTAACACAATAATTCCAAAGAGAGCAATCAGTTTGGCAGAGGTGAAAAGGCGCAAAACAATTTTGCCATAACTTATACCTCTGCTATTAATAAAGGTAAGCAACAAAATTGAAAAGATGCCGAAGAGTTGAGCCGCAGAAATCTTAAAGTTTCCGGCCACAAAAAGAATATTGTTTTCGCTTAAAACAGGAAACAACACACCTGTATATTTCGCAAACGCCACGGCTACTGCTGCAATAGTTCCGCACTGAACAACTAAGAAGATTGTCCAACCATAAAGGAAACCTATTAACGGGTTGTACGCATTTTTCAGATACACATACTGTCCTCCCGCATGAGGAAACATACTTGCCAATTCACCGTAACTGAGGGCAGCAAAAAGTGTAATAACTCCTGAAATAATCCAGGAGAGTAAGAGCCAACCTGCGCCACCAGTTTGCCGAGCAATGTCTGCACTTACAATAAATATCCCCGAGCCAATCATACTCCCCGAAACAATCAGTGTTGCATCGAGAAGATTCAGTGATTTTTTTTCTGTCATTGTTTGAGTGTTAGTGGTGAAAAGCGAATGGCGAGTAGTAAAAAGCCCAAGGGTATTTACTGCTCGCCACTTATTACTATCAACTTTCTATTTATTCAGTTTGCTGTTCTTTTGGCTGTAACCAAAATAGATAACAAACCCAATCAGCAACCAAACCAAAAGACGAATCCAGTTTGGCAAACCAAGACCAAAAACCATAGCTCCGCAAACCAACATACCAAGGATCGGAACCAACGGCACTAAGGGAGTTTTGAAACCGCGAACTGCATCCGGGTCTGTTTTACGCATGATAATAACACCTGCACAAACTAGGATGAATGCAAACAGTGTTCCGATACTTGTCATATCACCCACAATATCTCCTGGCACAAAAGCCGCAAACAAACCAACAAACACAAAAAGAATAAGGTTCGATTTATAAGGTGTGTGATAAGTAGGATGCAACTCACTGAAAACCTTTGGCAACAACCCATCTTTACTCATCGAATAAAACACCCGCGATTGGCCCAACAGCATCACCAAAATAACCGAAGAGAACCCTGCCAGAATCGCCACTGTAACCAATTTCGCCAGCCATTGATAGTCGTGCATATAAGTTTGAATCGCAAAAGTCACAGAAGCCTCTCTTCCTGCGTGACGAAAATCTTCAGTGGTAGCAATGCCGGTTAATACATGCGCAAACAAAATGTAAAGCACCGTGCAAATAGCCAGTGAACCAAGAATACCAATCGGCATATCTTTCTTCGGGTTGATTGATTCCTGCGCAGCGGTAGAAACCGCATCAAAACCAATGAAAGCAAAAAATACAACTCCCGCGGCAGCAAGAATACCCATGATACCTCCGAAATTGTGAGGCACCCCCTGCATATCGACATAAGTAGTTGCCTCAGGTATATAAGGAATATGATTGGCTGGATTGATATACGACCATCCAAAAACAATAAACAGGACCACAATGGCTACCTTGCTCAATACAATAAAACCGTTCACCAAAGCCGATTCTTTTGTTCCTTTAATAAGCAACAGCGAAAGCATCAGTATAATAAACAAGGCCGGAGCGTTCATAAGACCATGCACACCTGCTGCCGATGCTTCGAAAGGAGAATGACACCATTCGTAAGGAATGTTCATGCCCATATAAGCAAGTAATTTGTTTAAGTATTCACTCCAAGCAATGCCCACACAAGCCGCGCCAAGGGCATATTCTAGAACTAAATCCCAACCAATAATCCAGGCCACTAATTCACCCATAGTAGCGTAACTATAAGTATAAGCGCTACCGGCTATCGGAATCATAGACGCAAATTCAGCATAACATAAACCTGCCAAAGCGCAACCAATTCCCGCAACCATAAAGGCAAGGGTTACAGACGGCCCCGCGTTATTTGCAGCGGCAGCGGCCGTTCTTACAAATAAACCCGCACCAATGATGGCACCAATACCCAGGAAAATTAAGCTCGTTGCAGTGAGCGTTCTCTTTAACGTGTGCTCACCAGATACTTCGCCAACAACGTGGTCTTGCATTAATTCTTTAAGAGATTTTTTGCGAAAAAGATTGCTCATGGGTAATGATTAATAATTTAATGGAGGATGCAAAATAGAATTTATTCGGAATTGAGTAGCGACTTACGGTTTGTTGAGATTGCTTTTATGGCGGCTATAGAAAAAATAAATAGCAAAGCCTATAGCCATCCAAACGAACAGCCGAACCCAGGTTTCAGGACGCAGGAATAACATCATGCCAAAACAAAAAATAATTCCTGCAATCGGCACAAAAGGAACAAGCGGTGTTTTAAATATGCGGTGTGCATCCGGCATTGTTTTGCGCAAAATTAAAATGCCTGCACAAACAATTACAAACGCAAGCAATGTTCCGATGCTGGTCATTTCAATGACAATATGTGCTGGAACAAACCCCGCAAATATCCCCACAAACACCATGAACACTAAATTCGATCTCCAGGGAGTTTTAAATTTCGAATGTACATCAGAAAATATTTTTGGCAGCAAACCATCCTTGCTCATAGAATAAAAAACACGCGATTGGCCCATCAGCATAACCAAAATAACAGAGGTGTAGCCAAGAAGAATAGAAACGATAACCAATTTATGCAACCAGAAATAAGGAATCTGTTTGATGGCAACCACCGCAGGAGCCATTTCGTTCATCTTACTGAATTCCTGATAATTTACCATCCCCGTAAGAACATGAGCAAACAAAACGTATAGAATAGTACAAATAGCCAACGATGCGAAAATGGCAATAGGCATTGATTTGGCAGGTGCCTTAGTTTCCTGTGCTGCTGTGGAAATAGCATCAAAACCAATAAAGGCGAAAAAGATAATGCCGGCCGCTCGAATAATTCCACTCCATCCAAACTCACCAAAGTTGCCGGTGTTTTCAGGAATGTAAGGAGTGTAATTAGCGGTGTTGATATAAGCCCAACCTACAACCAAGAAAACCAAAATCACCGCCACTTTCAAAACAACGATGATGCTGTTTACAATAGAAGACTCATGCACTCCTCTGATAAGCAGTAAAGACACTGCCACCACTATAAACAAAGCAGGAAGATTGACAAGACCATGATGAATACTTCCATCGCCTGCAGTTATAGAGTCAAAAGGCGAAAGACAAAGCGCCAGCGGTAAAAAGATATCATAATACTGTAAGAGTTTTACCAAATAACTCGACCAGCTTATTGAAACTGTTGCGGCACCCACTGCATACTCCAGCACTAAATCCCAACCAATAATCCAGGCCATCAACTCGCCCAGCGTAGCATAAGCATAGGTGTAAGCACTACCGGCTACGGGAATCATCGTAGAAAACTCAGCATAGCAAAGAGCGGCAAACATGCAACCAATAGCAGCTATCAAAAATGAAATGGTTACTGCGGGTCCGGCATGTTGCCCGGCTGCAACCCCGGTTATGGAGAAAAGTCCCGCTCCAACAATCACACCCACCCCAATCATTGTTAGGTTGAAGGTTGAAAGTGTTTTGTGAAGGGTATGTTCCCCTTCGTGCGATTCTTCGATTAATTGCGCAACATCTTTTTTCTTAAAGAGATTATCCATAACGATGAGTTTAGTTGAACCAAAGTAAAATTATTTATGAGTAAACTTTTTATGCCTTTATTTTCAATCCATCGTAAGCTACACGAACATTTGCAGGAAGTTTCTTTTCTGTTTCTACATGTAACCCAAACTGATGGCTCATGTGAATGAAATAGGCCACCCCGGGTTTTATATCGGCTACTAATTCTAAGGCTTCCTCAATAGTAAAATGGGAATAGTGTTCTTCGGGGCGCAGCGCATTTATGACCAAAGTTTTTGTGCCGCGAATTTTGTCTCGCTCTTCTTTAGCAATTGTTTTTGCATCAGTAATATATGTGAAGTCTCCAAATCGATAACCTAACACCGGCATGGTAGCGTGCATTACTTCAATAGGCACTATCTGTAAATCCTGTATACTAAACGGAGACTTTTGTATTCGGTGAAAATTCATTTTAGGGAGATACGGGTAGTCAGTTTCTGAAAACACGTAACTGTATTGCTCCTTTATTCCTAATTCGGTGGGGTAGTCGCAGTAAATGTCAATCGGCTTTTTATTGATGAAGTTAAAAGCCCGTATATCATCTAGTCCACCAGTGTGGTCCTTGTGCTGATGGGTCATTAATATGGCATCCAGATTGCGAACATCTTCGCGCAACATCTGCTGGCGAAAATCGGGGCCGCAATCAATGGTGATAGTTAAATTGTTTGTTTGGAGCAGGAGGGAAGTGCGTAGACGTTTGTCGCGCGGGTCATTGCTTTTGCAAACTTCACATTGACAACCAATCAAAGGAACTCCACCTGAGGTGCCGGTGCCGAGGAAAGTAATTTCCATTGATGATTGGTTATGATTAGAGAGAATGCGCAGCTACTATTTCTCGAACAATGACTCTTTCTCTGTTTTTATTTGCTGATATAGCTGGGCGCTTTCGCTCGAAAGGTTTTCCAGTTCCAAATCGGTGGCGTTTAACAGAATTTCAACCATCGAGTTCACTTTGGCTTCCGGTTCGTGAAATTTATTGATAACAACAACTCTTCTTTTCTCTAACACACAGTAGCCGTTCTGAAAATTTCCCTTTTCATAACGGATGCTGTAGCCGCCTTCTTTCAAAATATCTTCTACTTTTTTTAATAAACTTATATTGTATTTAAGCATCTTCGTTTTTTGTGTTAATGAAACCCAGCGCCACCAAATTTTATTTGCTTTGCCCTATAAATTCTGAACGAAATTATTTTTCGAAAATTGTAAAGCATGAATAAGAAACTAACATTGTTGATATTATTTTTTCCGGTTGTAGCTTTTACTCAAACGCAATATAAGGACGGAACCATATCCATTGATTTCGGAAAGAAGAATAAGCAACAACAGGATACGGTTGTAAAAGAAAAAATAGTTTATCCCAGCGATGAGGAGGAGGCGCAAGAGGAAACGCCTAAGCAGAAGAGAGAAAAGAAGAAAGCTTCTGCCCCCGATACCAAGGATGATTTTGATTTCAGAAAGGATGGTTTGTTCAAAGGCTTGTTTAGCGCAGGGTTGAATGCTTGTCAGGTAGATGGCGATAATGAATATGGCTATAAATATCTTGGAGCCAATGTAGATGTTGGTGTGATGATTCGGTTTCATAGATATATGTCGGTGAGTTTGGAATTGGGTTATACTATGAAGGGTGCCAAGGCGCGGTATAGTCAGGCGGGTGCAAATGCCAATTTTTTTCGGACCAATTTCGATTATGCCGAGGTGCCTATTGCATTTAATGTGCATGACAAAAAGCTGGTGATGTTTAGCGTGGGATTAACACCTGCTATGCTTGTAAGATATAAAGAATGGCGGAAGGATGACGGAATAGAAATAAGTAATGATTCCCGGACAATACAGCCACGAAAATTTGACTTAAGCGTGTTTGGCGGTTTCTACTTTGTGATAAAGCAGCAGTTTGTTCTGGGGGCCAAGTTTTCTTATTCGGTTCTTTCGTTGCGTCCTGCCGAATCGGGAACAAAAGTGAATGGTCAGTATCATAATATGCTTACCTTTAGGTTTATGTATATCTTAAGCTCGATTAAGAAGAAAAAATAAACCGATGGATTTAGCAGTGCTTACGAGCAATTTTGGGTAGGTTTGAAAACTTAAATGATACACTCGCTTTCGCAATTTACGCGGTATAAGAACTGGTGGAAATACACAGCCGCACCTTTATTGGGCGTAGCATATTTCCTACTTTTTATACTTGGATTTTATGCGCAGGACTCCTTTCGAATCATCGTGCGCTTGATGCTAAGCATTACAGGTTTTGCTTCGCTGGGCTATTTTCTAAACGATTGGGGCGATATCGAAACCGATGGGAAAGCAAATAAGCACAACAAGGTTTCTTCTCTTTCTCCACTCACCAAGGTTTTACTGCTGTTTGTTTTTGGTGTGCTGGCGCTTGCGCCCTGGGTTTTCTTTCGCCACTATGTTTACTCGGTTAGCTTAATAGCTGCCGAACTGTTTTTGTTTCTTACTTATTCCTTCCCTCCGTTTCGGTTGAAGGTAAAACCGATCTTGGCTCCGGCAGCCGATGGACTTTACTCGCATGTTATTCCTTCTTTATTGTTTGCAGGCATCCTTTTTCTTATTCATGAGCAGAATGTTGATATGATTTTTATCTACATTCTCATTCTTTGGAAAATTAGCAGTGGCATTCGCTATTATCTGAATCATATTGCGCTCGACCGCGATAATGATGTGCGCTCCAATCATCCCACGCTGGCAACCCTTAGGGGAAACAATTTTGTTTATCGTCTTGCCTCCAGGTATTTTTTGCCTGTGGAATTTATAAGCCTAATCGCGCTGTTTATTTACACAGGAGTAAGGGTAAACCCGTATGCTATTGTTTTCGTTCCTATTGCCCTGCTAGTTTTTTTTCAGGAGGCGCTGAGTTCTTTCACATTTAAAGTCACTTACAACTTCCATCGCGTTTCGCTGGACGATTTTTATCAGCGGGTATTTCCGCTTGTTTCGGTTTTGCTACTGTCGAGCAACGACAAACTATTTCTACTGCTGTTATTGGCGCATCTGTTTCTGTTTCACGATTTGGCGGGAAGAACTATTCGTGCGGCTAATTTTCTGTTGCCGCCTATTTTTTCCTTCTTCAAAACAGTACTGTATGGTCTTATTTACCGACCGCTATCGCTGTTGGTGAATTACGGTATCTATTATTTTCTGACGGTGGTGTTGCGCCAAAGCGATGAACAGGCGCGCGGCAAAAACTATCAGTCGCATCTGGCATATCTGGAGAAATTAAAAAGGGATGCCGGGCATGAGGCTGATTTAAAACGCAGGCGTGACTATGGCCGCATTGCTATCGTGAATATCCACTTGCGCAAATACACCGAGACATTTATTTATAAAATGACGGAGCGTCTTCCTTTCGAGGTGCATTATCTGTTTGGAGGCGAAATGCCGAAGTTTTACAAAAAAGGAATTCCTCTGCTTACTAATAACTCGGTGCTGTTAAACTGGCTTGGCTTTTTGCAAACTGTTTTAAAAGAGCCACAAGATTATTTTTTGAAGAAGGCGGTTATCCGCTATTTGGTAAAGCATAAAATTCAACTGATACTGGCGGAGTATGGTCCGGTAGGTGTGCGGATGATGGAGGTTTCACGCGAAACGGGGATTCCTTTTGTAGTGAATTTTCATGGTTATGATGTGTATCACAAAACAGTGCGCGAAGAATTTGGCGAGACGTATCAGCAACTTTTTAAAGAATGCGCGGCTATGATTGCTGTGTCGAAGGAAATGAAGGAAGAGTTGCTGGCGCAGGGCGCTGCGGAAAGCAAGGTTATTTATCAGCCCGCTTTTGTTGACTTACAACTGTTCGTTTATAACGATGTTAGCAAGAACCCTCCTGTGTTTTTAAGTGTGGGTCGTTTTGCCGAAACTAAAAGCCCGCACCTGACGATTCTGGCATTTGAAAAAGTAGTGCAGAAGATTCCCGATGCAAAACTGGTGATGATAGGCAAAGACGGAGGCGGAGAATTGTTTGAGGCCTGCAAAATTTTAGTGCGCTCTCTTCAACTTGAAGATAAAGTTGAGTTTAAAGAAGTAGTTAGCCCTGAAGAGGTATATACCGAAATGACAAAGGCGAGAGCTTTGGTGCAACATTCACTAACCACGCCCATATATAATGACAAAGAGGGCACTCCCATAGCCATTGTGGAGGCGCAGGCAGCGGGCTTGCCGGTGGTAGCTACGCGCCATGCAGGCATAAAAGATGTGGTACAGGAAAATGAAACGGGGTTTCTGGTGGATGAATATGATGTGGAAGCTATGGCTCAGGCTATGGTTGAATTAGCTACTAACGATGCCCTTGTTTTTACGATGGGCAAAACCGCCAGCGAGCAGATGCATTCAAATTCGCTGTTCAATAATTATATTGAAAACCTGAGCGGACTATTGAAGCAGCATTTGTGTGCATGATGACCCCAGCCCCAAGTCCCCGTTAGTAATTTAAGGATTTACCACATGCGCATATTATCTATCAGCCTCACCCCGCCCACTTTGGCGGCTACCAGAGCCACCATTTTTTCCTTACGCGATTTGGGCACCGCCAGAGTATTGGCATTTCTGATTTCAAAATACTCTATTTCTATCTCCTTATTCTTCTCCAGCTTTTTTCGACCACTCAATTGTGCCGAAGCTATCTCGGTTCCGGTCTTCAAATAATATTTTGACCTGCGCAAGGCTTTCGAAAGCTGCACCGCTACTTTGCGTTGCTCCACGTTCAGCCGCACATTGCGCGAACTAAGCGCCAGCCCATCGCGCTCGCGCACTGTCTTCAAGGCCATCAGCTTCACCCGCAGCTTGCGCTTTGCTATCAGCTTGCCTACAATCAACTGCTGCTGATAATCCTTCAGCCCCATATATAAAAGGTGCGGCTTCACAATCCGCAGCAGCCGCTCCACCACCTGGGCCATGCCATCAAAATGCCCAGGGCGGTGCTCGCCTTCCAGCGTTTGTGCCAAAAAACCGAAGTCAACTTTGCGCTTGTTCTGGGTTCCATCGGGATACATTTCTTTTACCGAAGGCAGAAACAGGATGTCGCACTTGGCCTTATTCAGCTTCTCTACATCAGCCGGAACAGTGCTGGGATATTTGTCAAAATCGGCCGGGTCGTTGAACTGAGTGGGGTTCACAAAAATGCTACAAACCGTCAAATCTGCCTCCTTTATGCTTTTTTGTATCAAAAAAATGTGGCCGCGGTGCAGAGCGCCCATGGTGGGCACAAAACCAATCGTTTTCCCCTGCTTAATATAGGGTTTCAGGTGTTTTTGAAGCGCAGCTATTTGGGTAAAAATCAGCATGATTTGGAGGGTGGTTCGATATTATCGGGCAATTCTTTGTGTTTTTTCAGAATTTTGTTTATACCTTTGCAACCCCTATTTAAACACGGACATTTATTTTCTCACAACAAACCAAACAATATTATGGAAAAAAAGAGAATTTTGATGATCACGCAGGAGATGGATCCTTACGTGGCTCTAACCGAGGCGTCAAAAATTGCGAATGAACTGCCAAAATATATCCAGAACGCTGGTATGGAGATTCGGGTGCTTATGCCTAAGTTCGGCAGCATTAACGAAAGACGCCACCGTCTGCACGAAGTAGTGCGCCTTTCGGGTATCAATGTCATTATCAATGATGAAGATTATCCGTTGGTAATTAAAGTAGCATCTCTTCCGGGTGCTCGTTTGCAGGTTTATTTCTTAGACAATGAAGATTTCTTCAAGCGCAAACTTGTTTTTCATGATGAAGAGAACAAGTTCTTTGATGACAACTCAGACCGCATGATTTTCTTCTGCAAAGGCTGTCTGGAGACCGTTCGTAAATTCGGATGGGCACCTGACATTATCCATTGCTTTGGCTGGATGACCAGTTTGATTCCAATGTATTTGAAAACTACTTACAAGAACGACCCTGTATTCCAGAACGCAAACGTTATTTACTCGGTGGCCAAAAATGAATTTAAAGAAACCCTGAAGAGCGACTTTGCTTTGAAATTGGCTATCAGCGATGAAATCACCAAGAAACACGTTGATTTCTTCCGCGCAGGCGACAACACCAGCTTAAACATTGCCGGTACTGAGTTTGCCGATGCTCTGGTTATTGGTGATGAGCTGGACGAAAAAGTGCAGAGCCATATCAAGAAGGCGAAAGGCAAAAAAACGATGAAGCTGGCCGACAACGAAGAAGACCCGCTTCCGCTTATCAATAGTTTCTACAGCAAATTAATGGCGAACTAAACGCCCTAAACAGCGCAAAAGTTCAGGAATTAAAACGACTCTGTAAATCTGTTGTAAACAATTCCGGTTCGATTCGCAAAAATTAGTGGCAAACTTTGCAGCCTGATGATATATTTGCGAAGCGTTAATACAGAAAACTAATTGAAAAATACCTTCCACTTTTTATTAGCACCGGCAGTTATCTGCTGGTGCTTCTTTTCTTTAATGGGTTGCAAAAATCCGGTTATTGAAGATAAAACCCTTTTAACCAAGGATGATAATCTGAACCTGTCGAAAGACACCTTACATGCAAAGGTGTTTTCGGAATTTGAAAAGCCCATCAACTCGAATGGAGTTTCAACCGGTTTATTGGGTACACTTACCGACCCTAACTTCGGTTCTACTTATGCCGGTTTTTATGCCCAGTTCCGCCTTACCAGCAACAATATTTATTTCGGAGAAGTACCCGTGCTTGATTCAGCAGTACTCACGCTTAAATATCTGGCCACTTATGGCAATTTTACCCAATCGCAAACGATTAAGGTATATGAACTGAGCGAATCAATGGTTGATTCCTTAACCTACAAAACCGACCAAACCTTTGCTGTAAACAATGTTCCTCTTGCAACTAAGACTGGATTTATCCCCAATTTGACAGGCGATACACTTACCGCAGTCAATGGGTTTATACCCGGCCACCTGCGAATGAGAGTAGATGGTCTTGGCAGCAGAATATTACATGCCGACACCTCTGTACTCAGCGATAACACCGCTTTCCTTAATTTCTTTAAAGGCCTTTACGTTACCTCCGCTTCCTCTACTACCGGAGACGGACTTACCTATATGGATCTCAGTTCTGCCGCTACTGGTATCACGCTATATTATCACAATGCAGCCGGTGATTCGCTCTATTACTCGTTACCCGTTGCCGGAGTAACGGTTAATCATTTTGCCAATTATTACAACGGAACGCCTGTTGCCAATTCGATTAACAATCCTAATGTGAATGGGGAGGAGAAAATGTATCTGCAGGGTGGAGCCGGTGTGAAGGGGAAGATATTCATTACAGACTTAGATAGTTTACCTAAAAATATTGCAATTAACAAGGCCGAAATTATTTTAACACAAACGGAAGATACCACCTTTGGTGCGCCTACTTTGATAGATTTGTTTCGCATCGATGATGCGGGACAAGCCAGATTGGTTGACGATGATGGGATAGCAGGCTTTGGCGGGGTGCGGTTGGCAGAAGTTGTAAACGGTGTAACCCTTTATCGTTACCGCTTCAACTTTAAGAAATATTTTCAGCGATTGATTGATGGTGTTTATCATAACAACGGCTTTTACCTTGAAATGTATTCTGCCAATAATAATTCTGAACGGATTATTATTTCGAATTCTTCTACCAACAAAAACTATCAGATTTCTATTGAAGTGGTTTACACTAAACTATAACGTATGTGTGGAATAGTAGCTTATATCGGGCCTCGCGAGGCGTATCCAATTCTTATTAAGGGTTTAAAACGACTGGAGTATCGTGGATATGACAGTGCCGGAGTGGCGCTCATGAACGGCACTCTCAATATTTATAAAAACAAGGGCAAGGTCAGTGACCTGGAGGCGAATGCTTCGACCAAAGATGTAGGTGGCCACTTGGGTATGGGGCATACGCGTTGGGCCACCCACGGTGAACCAAACGACATTAACTCTCACCCGCATCTTTCGCAAAGTGGAGATATTGCTATCATACACAACGGGATTATTGAAAACTATGGCACGCTGAAAGAAGAGCTCAGCAATCGTGGGCATGTTTTCACCAGCGACACTGACACAGAAGTTCTTGCACACCTGATTGAAGATGTGAAAGTAAATACAGGTTGCGAGCTGGATGAAGCGGTGCGTTTGGCATTGCATGAGGTGGTAGGCGCTTATGCTATCGTTATTATTTCGAAGAATGACCCTACCAAATTAATTGGTGCCAGAAAAGGTTCTCCTTTGGTCATTGGAATTGGTGATGGCGAATATTTTATGGCCAGCGATGCCACCCCGATTATAGAATATACCAAGAACGTTACGTACCTGGAAGACGGAGAGATTGCCTTTATTAAGGATGGAAACCTTTCTGTAAAGACAATAGATAATATTGAACACATCCCCTACATTCAAACGTTGGAGATGAATCTGGAGAACATTGAGAAGGGCGGCTATACCCATTTCATGTTGAAGGAAATTCACGAACAGCCCCGTTCTATCTATGATTCATTGCGGGGAAGGTTTGATCCTATGACCGGTAGTTTTGCTATGCGTAGTTTGAAAGAACACGAAAGTAAAATCAAGAACCTGAAGCGTATTGTAATATTAGGTTGCGGCACTTCATGGCATGCAGGCTTGGTGGGTGAATATTTGTTTGAAGACATTGCGCGCATTCCGGTAGAGGTAGAATATGCTTCTGAGTTTCGTTATCGGAATCCGGTGATTGGAGAGGATGATTTGGTAATTGCTATTTCGCAATCGGGTGAGACAGCCGATACTTTGGCCGCTATTGAACTGGCTAAAGAAAAGGGAGCCACTATTTTTGGTTTGTGCAATGTGGTTGGTTCTTCTATCCCACGTGCATCGCATGCGGGTGCATATACTCATGCCGGCCCTGAGATTGGAGTAGCGAGTACGAAGGCTTTTACTGCACAGGTGGCGGTGCTTACTTTGTGGGCTTTTGGCTTTGCAGAATTAAGAGGCAAGGCGACCAAACTTGATTTGCGGAACGCATTTGCAGAATTAGAGACTATACCTGCTAAGGTGCAAAGAACATTGCTGTGCGAAGACAAAGTGATTGAGATTGCTGAGTTGTTTAAGGATTCGCATAACTTCCTTTATCTGGGCAGAGGCTATCAGTTTCCGGTGGCGCTGGAGGGTGCTTTGAAGCTGAAGGAGATATCTTACATACATGCAGAGGGTTATCCTGCGGCAGAAATGAAACACGGGCCTATTGCTTTGATAGATGAGAATATGCCGGTGGTGGTGATTGCTACCAAAAACAATATTTACGAAAAGGTGATTAGCACCATTCAGGAAATAAAGGCCAGGAAGGGAAAAATTATTGCTATTGTATCGGAAGGGGATGTGAAGGTGCGCGGAATGGCAGACTATGTGATTGAAATTCCGGAGACTAAAGAATATCTTGAACCTCTTCTTTCTACTATTCCATTGCAATTGTTGTCGTATCACATTGCGGTGATGCGGGGTTGTAATGTTGACCAGCCAAGGAATTTGGCGAAGAGTGTGACGGTAGAGTAAGTTTTCTTGGTTTTTGTTCCTGTCCCTCGCGTTTCCGTTCACTGTCTTGGGATTTCCATTCACCTCCTCCGCGTTTCCGTTCACCACCATGGGGTTTTCGTTCCCGTCCCTCGCGTTTTCGTTACCCACCTTGGGGTTTCCGTTCCCGTCCCCTGCATTTCTGTTCACCACCTTGGGATTTCTGTTCCCGTCTCTTGCATTTCTGTTCACCGCCTTGGGATTTCTGTTCCCGTCCCTCGCGTTTCCGTTCACTGTCTTGGGATTTCCATTCACCTCCTCCGCGTTTCCGTTCACCGCCATGGGGTTTTCGTTCCCGTCCCTCGCGTTTTCGTTACCCACCTTGGGGTTTCCGTTCCCGTCCCCCGCATTTCTGTTCACCGCCTTGGGATTTCTGTTCCCGTCCCTCGCGTTTCCGTTCCCGTCCCGCGTGTTTGCGTTCACCGGAGTTTCGTGTTTTGTTAGCTTTTGTGCCTTTTTTTAACGGATTGTTGGCTTTTTGTAGATTTTGGTCAAAAGAGGTGGATTTATTTCATCCACTTGGAATACCAGAGTTGGAAGAGGAAGAGGTAGCTGAGGCGTTGGAAGTCTACTTTTTGTCCTTGAAGGTATTTGTCGCGGATGGTTAGGACGCGCTCTACGTTGAAGATGTTTTGAGAGCGCAGGGTTTCTTCGTTAAGGACATTCAGAAATAAATCTTTCAATTCTTTTCGCAGCCAGGTTTCGAGAGGGACACCGAAGCCCATTTTTGGGCGCTCCATCATTTCTTTGGGCACATAATCGTGCACAATTTCTTTGAGGATATATTTTCCGATGCCGTTTTTGTATTTGAAAGATGGCGGAAGTTTTGCGGCAAATTCAATGACTCGCTGGTCGAGGAAAGGTTCTCTACCTTCAAGCGAAACGCTCATGGTGGCGCGGTCAACTTTTTGTAGAATATCATCCACCATGTAGGTTTTGTATTCGGTGGCCTGAAACATGGAAAGTAAATCGTTGGTGTGATTTAGTTTACTGCCTTCATCAAATGGTGTATTTAGTTTGGTGATCTCTTTGTTGAACAAGAGTTGTGTTTCGTAGAAAGTCATTGCCTGGCTCACAATGTCGAAACGCTTTACGGAATCGGCAGTTTCAAAATAATCTTTGAGTTTGCTCCATTTGTTTTGGGTGGCAATATCCTGATGGGCAGCAACCGGAATCAGTTTGGAGAAGATCGTTTGTGCCAGTTGGGGCAGTTGATTGATTTGATTGATTCGTGCAACAGCATTGAAATATTTAGGATAGCCCGCGAAAATCTCATCGCCTCCATCGGCAGAAAGTGCTACCGTTACTTTCTCACGAGCCATTCGACTAACAAGTGTGGTGGGAATGGCGGAGGTATCTCCAAAAGGTTCGTCATAAATATGGGGCAATTGCGCCACAATGTCAAGGGCATCTTTGTAGGTGCAGATGTGTTCGTGATGTTCGGTGCCGAGATACTCTGCCACGTTTTTTGCGTGATGTGCTTCGTTGAACTTCGGGTCTTCGAAACCGATGGTGAAGGTTTTTATTTTTTGCGAAGAGTTTTTTTGAAGGAGTGCTGTGACGGCAGTGGAATCGTAACCACCACTGAGAAAAACACCTACGGGCACATCGGCAATCATTCGGTACTGGAAAGCAGAAAGCATGAGGCGTTCGGTTTCCTGTTTCGCTTCTTCAAAAGAAATATTGAGTTTGGGTTGATTGTAGCAATCGGTAACGTCCCAATATTTCTGCTCTGCTACTCTTTTTGTTTTTAAATCAAGTTCGAGGAAATGGCCGGGCAATAACTTGAATGTGTTTTCGAAAATGGTGTGTGGTGCAGAAATATATCCCCGCTGGAAATAAAGCGAGAGGGCACTGAAGTTGATTTGCTTTTTGAATTGCGGATGGGCGTGAAAAATTTTGAGCTCAGAACCAAAAAGCAATAAATCATTTTGGTGGTGATAGAAAAGAGGCTTTACTCCGGCACGGTCGCGGAAGAGAATGACCTTTTCATTTTTTGAATCGTAGATGGCAATGGCGAACATGCCAATGAATCGTTCTACACATTTTACTCCCCACTTTGCGTAGCTTTTCAGAATTACTTCTGTATCGCTATGCGATTTGAAGGTATAGCCAGTTGCTTCTAAGTCTTTGCGAATTTCCTGATAATTATAAATCTCTCCGTTGAAGATTACGGTGAGTCCCGCTTCTTCGAACTGCATGGGTTGATGACCAAGAGCCGAAAGTTCGATGATGGAGAGTCTTCGGAAACCGAAACCGATTTGCGCTTGCGGTGTGTTGAACAGTTCGTGTCCGCTATCATCGGGCCCACGATGCAGGATGGTGTCGCTCATTTTTTTGAGCAACTCAGCACTTCCCTGTTTTTTGAAATCAATAAATCCGGCAATACCGCACATGGGGGCGAATGTAATAACCTCTCTCAACCCCTCAACCGAGCGACAACAATTTTTACATTCGCACCTCTTATGATAAATTTTGCATCGCCAGCAACGGGAGAGAAACTCGTAGAAAAAGATAACAAACTGATTTCGCAAAGCGGTGAGCAATTTCCGATAGTGAATGGAATTCCGCGTTTTGTGCCAGCGGATAATTATGCCAGTGCTTTTGGTTTGCAGTGGAAGAATTTTGCAAAAACGCAATTGGATAGTTTTAATGGAACTAAGATTTCGCAGGAACGATTGGAGCGCTGTCTTGGTTATCCAATTGAGCAATTGAATGGTAAAAATTTACTGGAGGTGGGAAGCGGTGCAGGAAGGTTTACCGAATTATTTGTGAAAGCAGGTGCGCATGTTCATACGATTGATTTGAGTGTGGCGGTAGAGGTGAATAAGGAAAATATGGGTGAGGTACAGAATTATTGTGTGGCTCAGGCAAGCGTATATGAACTTCCTTTTCCAAAGCAAAGTTTTGATGTGGTGATTTGTTTGGGCGTAATTCAACATACCCCATCAAGCGAAAAGACGATTGAAACTTTGTGGCAGATGGTAAAGCCCGGAGGCTTATTAGTGATTGATCATTATATCTGGCGATTGGGCTACTATTTTAATCCTGCAACTTACTGGAGATTAGTGTTGAAGGAGATGAAGCCTGAATCATCGAAGAAGATTGTAGATGTGCTGACGGCTATCTTCTTTCCGTTTCACTGGGCGTTCAGAAATATTCCGGCTTTAGATTGGGTGGTGAAGCGGTTTTCGCCTGTGATGTGTTATATGCAGTATCACCCCGAACTGAGTAAGCAGGAACATTATGAATGGGCGCGTTTGGATACTAACGATTCGTTGACCGATTACTATAAACACCTTCGCACTCCAGAGCAAATCAAGAATGGACTGGAGAGTTTAGGTGGTCAAAATATTTGGATAAACAAAGGAGGAAACGGAGTAGAAGCGCGAGCAACTAAAGCAGTCTGACAATTATTTTACTACCGATACTCTGATTGTTTTTGACTTTCCTTCGCGAGTAACCTTTACCAGGTATAAACCGGATTCTAAACCGCCTAAGTCAATGGTCTCTTTGTTTTTTTGAGACATCAATTCAGTAATTGTTTTACCGGAAGCATCGAACATCTGAATAGTTGACGGGGATTTTGTTTCTGTTAAGAAATCTATCACCAACATATTGTTTGCGGGGTTTGGATAGAGATTGCTGACTAAATTTTCTTCAGCTAAACTGTTAATAGAAGTATGCTGGCAGTCGTTAACAGAGCAACGCAAACGATAGATATCTACATCACCGAGCGAGGCTTTAGGGACATTCCAAACGCTATCGAAGTCAACATAAATACTCGTGGTTTTTATCCATGCAGAGTCGTTAGTGACGTTGGAATTGCCTGTAATAGGAATGCCTGCGATTCCGTAAATGGTATTGTCATAATTGCTGTTGTTGCCAACAGGGTTGTAATCGGGATAGCGCAGGCCATCGCCTGTTGACCACACTTTTTGTTCGCAATTGCTGATAGCATTTAATCCGTTGCGAACATAAAGCGCAAAACTGCTATCGGCATAAATCATTTTTGTTGTACTGTCGCATCCTGCAATGCCATAGCCGTAATCGGTGCCACCGGCAGAATTTGTACTGGAATAAATATTCCCAACAAAAAAGTTGTTGGTGCTTTGCCAGTTTACGTTTGACTTTTGAAATTCGAATACTCGCGAAAAGTGGGCTGCATGAAAATCAAAGTTAGAGGTAACTTTATCGGCAGGCATGCTTCTTTCAGCAATCAACATTTTGCCATCAGTAGAAAATTCGATGTCAGAAACCGGAGCCGTGATTGTATTAAGGTTTGGATAGGATGCAGTTGTACCAGCGTATTGAGAAAGGTTGTAAGGGAAATCAGGAATAAGAGGAGTGCCGCCTTCAATTTCCAACTGCTCGATAGCGTTGGAGAAACTTCCATCGGCATTAATTGTTCCTGTGAAATCAAGCGTTGTTGAGTCTAATGCAATAGAATAAATGCCATTTTTTAAACCCGTAGTTTTTCGCACAGCATCTTCACTCCACCGGGCAAAGTAGAGGCGAAAGCCATAATAGCCGATCCCCCAAATTCGTTCCCCTAAAGGACAGTATCCTGCGGTTTTGTTATCGTCATTGAAAGGGTCATAAGTGCCGGAGACAAGACCATTTGCGGAGTTAATGCGGTAAATTTTGCCATCTTCGAAGTTGGTTGCAAAAATGAATTTTGAGTCAGTAGCATAGCAGATGTTACCCAAACCAGAGCCTGTATTCCAGATGGCTTTGACTGATGAGGTATCGTGTCTAATAAAGGTTGCCGAAGTGTTCGTGAGTTTGGATGGAGAACCAGTTACACCGTCAATTTTATAAATACCTCCCGCACCGGCAAATCCATAAGAAGTACTCATATATATATTGGTGGCTGCAACAAAAATGGTCGCTGGTGTAGAATTATCATAAGCGATTCCAAAAACATTTCCAAGACCTGTGCAGCCCTGACATCCAGCTGGAGAGGTATTGCTCCCTTTTGTCCATTGTGGATTAGCATATCTTGAAGTAGCCCAATCATATCCCAAAGGTGCATTTTGCGGATTTCTGGTTTCTAAAACGCGCATTACGTAAGCAGCAGGGCCGGCACCTTCGGCAGTAACTATTGCCTGACCAAGTTGAAGGATTTGTGCCGATGAGTTTAGAAAAAGGATACTGAGGAAAAGAGTAAAATGGTTTTTCATAGCAGGTGATTTATTTTAGGACTAAACTATAAGATATTTCCAAACGAATAGTGTTTCGAAAATTATATTTGCTCCGCTATGCATGAACAATCAAAAGAAGTATCGAAATATTACGACAGCCTTTGGAATGAGTATGAAGAAACAAAGCTGAGCAAACCTAACAGCCGCCACCGCACTATTTTTAAGAATTTGAAGAAGGCGGGATTGAAAACTGATTCCAGTTTGCTGGAGATTGGTTGCGGGATTGGTTCGCTGTCCGGTTTATTGATTGCTTATTTCAGAGACGGGTTTTTTACGGGAGCGGATATAAGCCCGCAGACGATTGCTTTTTTGAAGAATAAGTATCCGGACAGAAAGAATACTGATTTTGTGGTGACGGATATGACGGATTTCAGTTACCCGAAGAAGTTTGACTTTGTCATTTTTCCGGATGTGCTGGAGCATATTCCGGTGGAGACGCACGAGAAAATTTTTAAGACGCTGAAAGGTTTGGTGCATGAAAATTCGGTGATAGTGATTAATAACCCGGAGCCGCTGGCGCTGGAGTGGGTTCGGGAGAACCGAAAGGATTTGTTGCAGATTATTGACCAGCCGCTGCATGTAGATCATTTTGCTAAGTTGGCTTATGAGAATGGGTTTTATATTGAGAAGGTGGAGCCTTATGCCTTGCATACGGAGCAGTATGATTATCAGAACATCGTTATTAAGCCAAAGCGGGGTTTGAAGTCGCTTGACCAGAAGTCGAAGGGGGATTTGATAATGGCGAATGTGAAGAGCAGGTTATAGGTAGGTTTCTCGCGGAGGCGCGGAGCGCGCGGAGAAGAGAGTTTAAAAGGCAGGAATACAAGTTCCTTCACTTCGCAGAGCCGAAGTGAAGGATGACAGCAGCATAAGGTAAATCATTATTCTCAGACCGTGCAAAATCGAAAGACTGTTTTATTGT
>CANJVG010000051.1 GCA_947478005.1 Bacteroidota bacterium | reverse complement strand
TTTGTTTCCAATAAAAATCAAACGGGTTTTGATATCACCGAACTTCATGCCGGTGAATCGAATGTTCCTTTTACTTATACTATCACCGCTAATAGGGCAGATGAAGTGAATCCTGACGGCAGCATTGCAAAGTATTCAGCAGAGCGTTTTGTTTCGGCACCGGGACCGCAAAAAACTACAGCTCTTAAAACTGCTGTGGCTCTAGATACAAAAGTGATTAACGCCAATGATGATACTCCTTTGAAAACAGCACCTTCAATTAAGACAAAAGTGAGAGGTAGCAAATAGATTTTTACCTTAGCCATAAAGTTAAATGGAGCAACTCTCTTTCTATATTTAAATCCAATTGCCATTATTCTTGTACGTATTAATGGGTCCTTTTAAACAAATTTTATTTTGAAGAAATCGGCTCTGTTCTTTACCGTTATTGGCTTAATGGTACTTTGTTCATTTTCGCCCAAACAGATAAGCGATTTTGCTGGAAACAAACTAAAGGGTAAGTTAAAATCATACATCTATTCTCATTTTTTAGTCAAGTACGATTCGCTGGATAATGCATCGCTGGTATTGTTTAGCAAGGAGAGCAAGCAGTTTGATTTGGCAGGCAACATCTTAGTGAGTCGGCAGTATAATACCGATGGCAGTGAGCGCGCAAAATTTGAATACAGCTACAACGAAAACGGGCAAACTGTGGAGGGGAAAAGTTTTAATAAGAACGGTTCGCTTATGGCGCAATACAGTTACGTATATGACAAAAAGGGAAACCTGACGGAGCAACGCGTTAAAAACTTTCCATCGGGAGTGACTTATAAAACCGTCAAGCAGTATGATGGCAGAGGAAATATGATTCAAGAAGATGCTTATAACGGGGCCGGAATTTTAACCAAGTCATTCGTTCGAAAATATGATCGTAAAGGGCATGTAATATGGCGGGATTTTGAAGCTGGCGATGGAATTGCGGAGAGTTATAAATATGATGGCAAGGGCAACCGAACGGAACGCAACAGATTGGGTGCTGACGGAGTAGTGAAGGAAAGGCATATTTCGGTCTATGGCAAAACGGGGGCAAAAACCGAAGAAACAATTTACAACGAAAACAAGCAACTGCTGCGCAAATACACGTATGCGTATGACAGCCATCTGAATCTAACTGCAGAAAACATCTACGACCCCGATAGTTTAATTGGTCAAACTATTTTCAAATATACCTACGACAAAACCGGCAACTGGCTAACCGATAGCGCTTTTGAAAACAGTAAGTTTACGTATCTAAAAAAGCAGGATCTGGAATATTACTAAAGACAACATCCAGAAAACCGAACAGACATTTCTTTCTGCTGCCGCGCTAATCCATTCCACCAATTCCCTGGCACAATTTTTTTGGGGGAGGATAAAAAACTTTGCAAATTCGACTTCAGATACACGACAGAACTGAGGCTATTTTCTAACTCGGTTGATAAATCAGGCAGTAGTTTGGAAACATCGGAAGATGATATTTTGCTAAGTCACACATTCCTTTTTCAAGGCTGCATTGTCAACCAGTAAATTTATAGCCCTCTGGTATTGTGGATTCGATCAATGGCTCCGCTCCATGCTCAAACGGTGCAACTGCATTCGTGCTAAATTCCGCTTCATCCCTATGCTTTAGAGCGACCTCCGCCAATGATTTAACCTAAACCCTAAGCAATTCAGGGAAAGTCCTGCACGCTTCGGGGAAAGCCCTGAACGATTCTGAGAAAGTCCTAGAAAGTTTAGGGCAAGCCCTGGACAGTTCAGGGAAAGTCCTAGACAGTTAGAGGAAAGCCCTGAGCTATCCAGACAAAGGTCTGAGCCATCGGGGGAAAGCCCTAGACCGTTCGGGAAAAGATCTGAGCAGCTCAGGAACAATAGTGAGCTTTAGAATTTGTTTAAAAAATTAAATTTTAACTCAAAAGCAATAAATATATGGCTGATTTTGTAGAAGAACCTGACGCAAATTTTGGTCAACAAATAAAGATAGCACAGGAGGTTCAGATACTTATCGAAATTGGTAATAACCAATAGACGGAGCAATTTTGAACGAACCCTTTAAAAAAGAAGAACCCCACTCATTTGAGCAGGGATCTTCTGTTGTTCTGATTTACTAATCCACTAATCTACTGAATCACCAACTTCCCTTTGGCCGACAACTTATTCTGTTGAACAATTTGATAAGTATAAACTCCCACCGACAAATTGCTTCTGTCAAAAACCATGGTGTTGTTTTCAGAGCTTTCTTCGCGTACTAAACGTCCGGTCATATCGGTCACGCGCAGTTTAAAGCCCGCAGTGTTACTACCCGATAATCTAAATTCGGTGTATTGACTCATCGGGTTTGGCGCTACCACCACGGTGGCGCTTGCGGCTACTTCATCAATGCCCGTTGTGCTAATCAAAGTAACTGCTGCATCGTTAGTAGGCACCGCTGCATTATAATCGAAATAAATATCAGCCACATCAGATATTACATGACCCGGCACTAAACCATTCACTGCGTTTATCGCAAATTTCACAAAGCCATGACTGGCCGGTTCGTTGGTCATTGCATCGGGCAGCATAATAGCGTTGAACTTAAAAATCACATCGCTGCCATTCAGCGTAGCTGTCATAGGATGGCTGGCTCCCAACAATTGGAAACTGGATATATCCAAATCGCTGGTGATTAAATCCTTCACCACCACATTCACAGCGGGCGCGTTACCGTTGTTTTGAAAATTGATAACATACTCAATACGCTGATTGGCGTTCATAGAAGAGACTTCCTGATAATTAGGATTAGCTTCATGATTGGTTACATAAGCGAGCTTGTTGTTAGGATCCCAGCTAGCAGTTACCTCCTGATGAATTGTATCAACGTTATTGCTAAAATCACTTTCATTGCAACCGGTGCTGATTACATTGGCCAACATAAACACTGGCTGACCGGTGGTAATAGTTGTAAGCGCATCAAAATCTACCCAATAGTAAGCGCAGCTTCCCGGCAATAAATTACTCAGTGTCCAGCTAACCGTATGTGTACTGTTATTAGCCGATGTTTGAGCTGGTGAGGAGTGGTTGAAGCTAAGCGCAGGGTCAAAGAACAAGCTCACATTTCCACTGGCCACGTTGGCGCTCACATTACAAACCTGAATATCATACCAGGCTGAGAAACCTGGAGTAACAGTCGTGTGCGGTGTGATGCTAATAGATAAATTGCAAGCACCCGGTTGTTGATACACTCCAAAATTATTGTTATTATAGCTATGTCCTGCAACCACGGTCAAAGTAATTTGCTGTGGCGTAACCGTTCCACCTTGATAAACAGTAGGAGCTACCGTAATTACAAATACACCAGCATGAAGTGTTTCGCAGTAGTGGCCGTTTTGGTCGGTGTAAGCATGATGTACCCCATTAGCCGCATCGGTAATCAACACCTGCACATTAGCCATACCCGCCTCACCGGCATCCTGAGTGCCATTGTTGTTGGCATCAAAGTAAACTGTTCCACAAACGGTAGAAGTGCTACCCTGCACACCAAAATCAAAACCACACTGATGACTTCCTACAGTAGTAACTGTATAAGTAGCACAATTATTTAGGGTATTCGTATTCGGTGTTCCTACAGGAATGGTGAAAGAAGTTCCGGTAGGCGCACAATAGTAAAGCGTGTAAGTGCCCGCAGCAACTATGATTACATAATGTCCTGTTGAATCAGAATGCGCATATCCCGAGTTGGAAGCATAAACAGTGGCTCCGCTGATACCATGTTCATTGGCATCGAGCACCCCATTTCCGTTCACATCTTCAAACACAACTCCGCATAGCGTATCGTTATTGCCACCACAAGGCTGAACAGTTATGACCTGGTAATAAGTATCCTGACAAGTACCTCCGCTTGAATAAATAGTCAACTGTACGGTCCAGGTTCCCACAGGGAAGTTGTGAACCGGATTAGCCGCAGAAGAAGAACTGCCATCGCCAAAGTTCCAGCTTTGATATTGGTAACCACCCGATGAAGCATTGGCAAACTGCACGGTGTTGCAAGTTACATAAGCATAGGAATAAAGCGCATGGCATCCGGTGTTTGTGTTTACAAACGAATCACAAGCCACTGCGGTGCACTGATTATTATCGTAAGCAGTAACACAATACACGCCCGATGTAGTAGGAGAAATAGCGGCTGTAGATTGACCCGTGCTCCAGTAATAATAATGACTGGCCCCACCTCCTGTTGCCACAGCTTCTAATCCTAAACCACCATTAGGGTTCACCGATTGATTAATCTGAACGCTGAAACCAGTACAAATATTACCGGCATTTGCCTGAATGCTTTGGCAACTTGTATCGGAACAGGAAAGGATTGCAACATTGGTAACAATATGGCAAACGGTATATAAACCACCGCTGGTGAAATAATGAATAGGGTCGTGTGAGGTAGAGCTTGTTCCATCACCAAAAGTCCAATAATCTGTAATTACACTAGAGTTGCTGGCACCATGAAACTGAACGCCCCCTGTAGTTAAATAGGTTGGTGTCCAGGCCGCATTTAAACCGGTGCATGGAGTTCCGACAGTAACTGTCACATTCTGGCAAGCCGAGTCACAGTAGGTAGTACTGTTGCCGTAAATGTATAGACATACCAGATAAGTTCCCGTAGGTAAGACTTGTGAAGTAATGAAGCTGTCTAAGCCCGAATGGGTTTGAATGAGATTGCCATTTGCGCCCCAAATATTCCAGTAATAATGAGTAGTAGAATCAACTCCGGTAGAAGTACTGTAAGCATGAATACTTCCGGTGTTTGTTACATAGCTTGAAAAAGAAGCCACTCCGCAATTGCTTCCGGTTCCCTGTACAGTAATTTGCTGACAGTAATGGGCATTACAATTAGTACCCGGCACCACTACATAGCGACATACAGTATAGGTAACGGTTGTAGCGCTTACAGGGAATGTATGAGTAATCCAGGTACCGGTATCGGTAGCGGTAGTTCCGTCACCAAAATTCCAATAGCCATTGGTAGGAATATTATTGGCCACTGGATAGAAACTCACCCAGGTGGTATGCACCATGTATTGAAAGCCAGCAGTAACCGTGCAGGTAGTGCTGGTCACGGTGTCGCAGTCTGAACCCGAACAACCGTTCACATCTACTACAGTTACGCAATAAACCCCACCGGTAGTTACCACAATATCAGCGGTAGTAGCACCGGTGCTCCATGCGTAACTGGCTATTGCACTTCCGGAAAAGGAAACATTCAAGGTAGTGCCTCCGTTCGGGTTGGCAGCATGATTGATAATTGTAGTAGCTGTGCAACCACTACCCGGAATAACTACATATGTGCACATACTATCTACGCAGTTAACACCCGGCATGTAAACATAATGGCAAACTTGATAAGTAGTGGTCGTTGGATGAGTAGGGAACGTATGCAATACTAGTGCAGATGTATCACTAACGGTAGTTCCATCACCAAATACCCAATAGCTATGAATACCTGAAGGATTAGTCGTTGGATAAAAACTCACAGAACTTGGGTGCACGATATATTGATAGGCCGCATGGACATTGCATGGGGAGGCGGTTAAAGTGTAGCAGGCAGAAGCAGTGCATCCGGTCACATCGGTTACTGTAACGCAGTAGGTCGAAGGAGCGGTTACTGTAATAGTAGCCGAGACGGCACCGTTACTCCAAGCGTAACCGGCAATTGCACTTCCCGAGAAAATAACATTCAACGTAGTGCTTCCATTTGAATTAGCAGTATGGCCGATGGTAGCTGTAGCATTACAAGCGATGCCTGGAATAACTACATACGTGCAGGTAGTATCGGCACAAATAGTTCCCGAGATACCTACACGATGACAGACTACATAAGTAGTAGCGCTTGGATTTATAGGGAATGTATAAACGATGCTTTGGGTGGTACCAGCAGCAACTCCATTAACTGTCCAAAGGTGATTAACAGTATTCGTATTGCTACCTCCTGCAAACGTAAACACATTTCCTTGATGCGTTTGGGTGTATTGAGAATTTAAATTACAGGTGCTTCCAACTGTCTCTGTTCTACAGGCTGAATCACAAAAGATATTGCTCGCGCCATATAGATAAAGACAGAATGTATGACTTCCTGTAGAAACTGCACTCAAGGTATAAGCCGTATTGGGGTTAGGATTGGTGATGGCCTGTCCATCCATCCACCATTGATATAAAGTATTGGTACCAGTGCCGGTCGAGGTGCTTGAAAGAGCTAACGTATTACCCGTGCTGGTAACAGAGAAACTGGCATTTGCATTTCCACAGGCGCTCGAAGTAGTGACAATGGTTTGACAGTTATCGGCTTGACATCCGTTAGCATCGGTTACATAAAAGCAGGTTTGGTAACTTCCCGGTTGGGCATACTGAACAGTACTAACGGCTGTAGTAGAAGATGATGGAGTTCCATTATGGAAAACCCAGGAATAGGTGAGCGAAGGATAGTTTGAACTGCCGGTACCGGTATAAATTACCAGACCGTTTGCCCCGGTTGTATAGTTAAAGGCTGCCTGCACCATTCCGGCACAATTAGAAACCTGATGACAGAAAGTATCCATGCAGGTAACTGTGGTTCCTCCGTTATTATAGGTGGCTATGACATACTCACAAACCGTAAAGTTTCCCGGATGCGAATAGTAATGAGAAGGGTTAGTCAAATTAGAAACGTTGGAGGTGGTATCGCCAAAGTTCCAGTAGTGGTTGGTGATTTGCCATGGGGTATTAGCCGTGCTGGAATCCGTAAATACAAAGGTGCCGTTCGGATTAATAGTGTAACCCCAGTTGGCATTAATTCCACAGTTGAGTATTTGCGCTTGGGTTAGAAGAGCAAAACAGGCAAACATCAACACAAGCGAAATTTGTTTTAGCGTTTTCATAGTTGAAGGTTTTTGATTGAAAATATTTAAGTGCATTTGTTTTCGTTTTCTAATTGATACGCAAATATGCCTTTAGGTTGGCTCTTAACCAAACCATTCTATTCCATTTCTTACTTACTCAAAAGCTACGAATTAGTAACTTGCTGATTGAAATGGTAAGCTGACTTTCAATTCGTTGTATGTTTTATATTCCTACTTTCGGTGCCAGCCATGCTCTGTAGCGCAATACCTCTCCGTCTTCTACCGAGTCTTTTACATTGGAGGAAACAAACCTTATTATCTCCTTGTGAAGTTTTTTGTTTTCCTCTATCACCGGATTGGCTGTTAACTCAGGAATCAGTTTAAGAATGAAACGTTCTCGTTTAAAATCATCCGAAGATGATTGTTCCTTGAACTGTTTTATTACCTGTTCAACGCGCTTCAAGGTGGTATCTTTATCGCCACTTTCACATTGCATTATACATTCGGCTACCGAAATCTTGAATTTAAACGAAGCATCTGTTTTGCGGTAGTGTTCGTTCATATAGAGCTTCACTAAGTTGCGGATGGCATCATTGGTTTTGCGCTGAAAGAAAAGCAGTGTAGCGCGATTAAGTAAAATAAAAAACTCGTAATAACTGTTTTTCATTCCTTTCATTTCGCGCTCGGCTTCGTCAAGTGCTTTCAACCCTCTTGCCAAATCAATTTGTGCATAGTTAATCACCAACGAGTTGTAATAGAAGAACAGATATTTGTTGTAAAGCAGATTGTGGAATGCACTCAGTTCTTCCCCCAGTGTTTCAGCATAATCTAAACTCTCGCGAAACTTCCTGTTCTTGAAAGTGGAGTTGATAATATAGATCAGCATCTGAATTTTAGTTTCGTGATTTGTTTTATCAAACCATTTCTCCTCTATGAATTTCTTGTAAGTATTCAATGAATACTTCTCCAACTCCACAAAGTTATGGCTTTGAATCAGCAATTGACTCAATGCCTGAAATACTCGGGTTTGAAAAGTCTTGCTGTGTTTAATGGAGTCATCCTCGGCAAACTCCTTAATCGTGTTATCGAGTAGCTTCAACAAACCCACATCGCGCTTGCCATAATTCTGCGATAGCTTTAAACGATAAGTAACTGCTGCCAATACCTGGTCGGTCTCGCGAATCTTATTTAGATTAATTGCATTTCCCTTTCGCTTTGATATGTATTCCTCAGGATTGATACCCGGCAGGTCGGCTGAGATGCGGACAAAACTGGCATATACAATATCGAGCATTTCAAAGTTCTCGGTTTGTAAGGCTCGCTTCTCAGCTTTCTTCAAAAAATAAATGGCCAGTTGTGGCTGATTGCGCGAAATGAAAATATTGTACAGCGAGAGATACAAAAACAGGTTGTTCGATTCGTGTTTGCCAAAATGCAGCAAGGTAAGGTTGTAACTAATATCTTCTTGTAAGCGATGCTTTAAACGGTAGAAGGAATTCTTGTCGCCTTGTTTGTAGAGCTTTTTGAAAATGAAGTCCTCATCATACTTGTCGCCACTCTTGCGCAGGTAATCGAAGAGCAGAATGTCTTTGCGCTGCTCGGATTGATTGGTGCTGTTGAGCCATATTTTAAAATGACGAACTTCTTCCTTGTTCATCACAGCGGTCATTGAATTGAGTATTTCCATGTTGTCGGTTGGTTGTCTTTGAACAAGTAAGAAACGAAGATAAAAGATTCGCTAAGTTACAACGAACAGTTTACATTAGCGGTCAATAAGAATATGAAATCAAACATACTCCGTAGCCTCCTTGCTGTTATTCTCTTATCAGTTGCATCTGTTCCGTCTTTGGTTGCAAGCAATGGTATTGCAGTAACACTTTTGGGTTATACTATTGATAGCACGCTGAATGTTGATTTGGGGTATACGCTTACCATCAACACTGTGGTAAAAAACACCGACCAGGCAAACGGGTTTGCGGGCTTTCTTGATTTTGGTTTACGCAATGGCTCTCAGGAATTGAGCACCGCCTTTATTTTCAACAAACCGCCCTATAGTGGTGGCAGTCAAATTACCTTGGCCCCCAATGAAAGTGTGCCGGCCATTTTTAGTGTAAACATCAACCCACAGTTTTTTGCACCCGGACCCGATGTGGTGGTGGTATGGCCTATCTGCACTTCGCCTATTTCCGATTCCGTTAGAATTCCTTTAATTATACGTGGTCCAAACGGAATAGCAGAGGGGAACAAGGACCGGTTTACATATATCGTTACGGACCATAAAATATTCTTACAGAATAAGACCACGGAAACAAACTTTAAACAGGTAAGAATAGTGAACCTATTGGGGCAAACAGTTTCTTCATTTTCCGCCAACTTTATTTCCGAAATTCCGGTAGCTGATTTGCCTAAAGGAATTTATCTGTGTGAAATAACAGCTACTGATAACACCCGTAAAGTCATTAAGTTTTTCCACTGATTTTAGCACCTATGGTAGGTGAGATTTCGATTGCTGCTTGCTGATAAGTTCTTACTTTTAGCGCGCAAAAAAATCCCTGCAATGAAGAAACTCCTTACACTCTCAGTTCTACTTTCGCTGTGCTTATTCAACTTCGCTCAAATTACTTTTACCAGTAGTGATGTGCCGGTGGCTCCTTGGTCGCAAAAAATAGTAAAGGATACGCTGCCTCTTCCAACCATTAACTATGGAAATAAAGGTGCCAATCAGGTCTATAATTTTAGTAACCTTACTCCCTTTAAAAATGATACGATAGAGTATCGCACACCTACATCTACTCAATTAACCAACCTAGGCAATGCGCCCGATGCGGCTATTACGCAAGACGGAACTAATTTTCTGTTTACTAAAACAGTCCCTAATTCAAAGTTGACGTTGCAAGGGTTTGAAGGCATTGCGTTCGGTACTAATATTTCGGCCAACTATAGCCCTGTACCCGATATTTATCATTTCCCTACGCAGTATGGCGGTAGCTTCAGTGGCCAATCTGTTTTAACCAAAACACTTTCTGGCAGCCAGGTTAATCAACCGGTGGATCAGGTTCGATTGACCGTAACCACCAATTATACAGATACGGTTGATGGTTGGGGAAAAACAATCACTCCGGTTGGTGCGTACAAAAGTTTGCGGGTAAAAAGAAAAGAAGTAACCACTACTGTGTCGGAGTATAAGTTATTCGCTATTAGCCCATGGGCACCAGCACCCGGCTCACCGAGTACACGCACAACTATCCGCTACACCTACCTCAGCAAAGAAACCAAGGGAAGTGTGGTGACCTTTGAATATGATTCGGTGGATAATCTTCTTTCTGCCAGCTACTCTCTTATTCCGCCCAATGCCCCTATTGCCAATTTTAGTTTTGTAGTGGGAAGTGGAGGCTCGGTAGCATTTACAGATTTATCGGATAATTATCCTACATCCTGGAGCTGGAATTTTGGAGATGGTTCTGCTCTATCGACCCAGCAAAACCCTACGCATGTTTTTGCAGCCAATGGTAATTACAATGTTTGCCTGGTAGCTACCAATGCAGGCGGCAGCAGCACTTCCGTTTGCAAACAAGTGACTATAACAGGACTTGCAGTTACCCCTGTGGCTGCTTTCGCATGGAGCAATACCAGCGGAGGCCTGGTTAACTTTACCGACCAATCTACCAACACCCCTACTACCTGGGCCTGGACTTTTGGTGATGGAGGAACATCCCCGACACAAAATCCTACTCATGTTTATGCGACTAATGGCGCCTACTATGTTTGCCTTACTGCTACTAACGGGGCAGGAAGTAATATGCACTGCGATAGTGTGCATATTACACAGGTAAGTGCAGGAAATCATGCACCCGTGGCCACCGATGACACCGCCAGTGTTTCTCAACCCGATGGGCTCGTAAGAAATGTAGGCAACAACGACAACGACCCCGATGGCGATAATATCTGTATCACTGCGGTTTACGGCTCACCTGCTTTTTCAATTGCTCCTACGGGTAATTGCACCAGTGTGCAATACTCACCTGATTCTACTTTTACAGGTAGCGATACCTGCTGGTATATTATCTGCGACAACGGTTCTCCTATCCTTTGCGACACCGGAATGTTTGTGGTGAATTCAATTGCTAATGATTCATTGCTGCCGGTGGCGAGTTTTAGTGACCAAAGCTTTTATTTCTGTATTGATTTTTCGGCTACGAATACTTCATTGCGATATGATAGCTTAGTTTGGAATCTACATTCATTACCTGTTGGATATGTTTATCCAGATACTACGTTAATCAATCAAGAATTGGTTCTTCTGAAACTTATGTTCGCAACCGAACAAGTATGTTTAACTGCATATAATAAATTTGGAAGTTCAACCTTTTGCGATACAGTTTATTTAGGTTGCGAAGGCATCCACGAAATCTCCCTTTCAGGAATCCAACTCTATCCTAATCCCACCAACAATATCATTACCATAGATATGACCCTGAACCAGGAAGAAGCCACCCGCAATTATTCGGCCATAGAAATTTACAATGCCTTGGGTGAGCGGGTTAAACTGATGGGCGAAAGCACCAACAAAGGCAGCAAGCTCCTTAAAATCTCCCTAGCCGAACTTACCGGAGGCATGTATCAGGCAACTCTTCTTGATTCGAAAGGAACCAGAAGAAGCCTGGGAAGATTTGTGGTGCAGAAATAGCACAGACATCGTTATACATATATAATAGAACCACAGAGGGTAGGAACCTTCTGTGGTTTTTCGTTTTTTTTACCTCTCGGGATCTCCTTTTTGCCTTTGGAGAACTCCCTTTTGTCTTTAGGGAGCTCCTTAAAGCGATTAGAGAACTCCCTTTTGCCTTTAGGGAGCTCCTTAATGCGATTAGGGAACTCCTTTTTGTCATTAGGGAGCTCCTTGAAGCGATTAGGGAACTCCCTTTTGCCTTTAGGGAGCTCCTTGAAGCGATTGGGGAACTCCCTTTTGCCTTTAGGGAACTCCTTGAAGCGATTAGGGAACTCCCTTTTGTCATTAGGGAGCTCCTTGAAGCGATTGGGGAACTCCCTTTTGCCTTTAGGGAGCTCCTTAATGACAAAAGGAACCCTCCTCGTCCAAAAAGGAAGCTTCCTGATGGCAAAAGGAACCTTCCTCGCGCAAAAAGAAAGCTTCCTGATGGTAGAAGAAACCTTCCTTGCTCAAAAAGGAAGCTTCGTAGAGGGCAATCGACATCAATCCACTACAAAAAGCACTTTGAACTTATTGCCTTTTAAACTTTAGTTCGCCTTTTCGATAAAACAGTTTTAAAAATCTCGGTTAAGTGTAAGTTTGTTTCGAAGATATTTCATGAAGCCCTCCTCATCCTTTCTTTTTGCGGTTTTAGTCTGGAGCTTGTTGGTAGTGCGTTTTGGCTATCGGTATGGCACCGGAGACCAGGTGGAGTTATTGCCCTACACGCTTTACCTGCACGATGCCGGTTTATATACCCACGACTTTTTTATACAAGGCCTCAATGCCTCGGTGCCCAACGAACGAACGGTGATGGCGAATTTATTGTTGCCGTTTGTGAATCATTTGGAGGTCCTTTGTTTTGTGTTGCAGTTTCTGTCAACAATTCTTTTAGTTCTTGGATTGGAAAAACTAGCGGGCAGATTTATTAAGAACAAATACCTCGCTTGGCTAACTATTCTTATCGCCCTTATTCCGCTAAACGATTACACGCTCGGCAATGTCGAGCTATATTCGGAATGTTTTCAGGCAAGCGCACTGGCGGTGGCTATTGTCGTTTGGGCCATTCACTTGTTTCTCGACAGGAAATATGTAATGGCTTCTGTATTGATGTCGGTGGCTACATTTATTCAATTGTTGGAAGGGCTGGATGTGATGATGGTGTTAAGTGCCGTTCTCTTTGTGGCGGTGTTGCGAAAAGAAGTGTCGATTAAAATCTTTGCGACCTTCCTTTCTGTTTACGCCTTTACGGCCGGTATCTATTTGGTACTGATATTTATGCAGAAGAATGTAACGAGTGTTCTGTCGAATGATGAATTATTTAAAATACTTTTCGAGTTCCGCCATCCGCATCATTTCATCTTTTCTTCGTTTCCCAAAAGCAAGGTGCTGGTGTTTCTGCTTTTGACCATCACGGCTATCGTTTTCTACGCCAATCGCTCTTCCAAACTTTTTCAGTTTATCCTGATTGGTTTTGCAGGGCTTGTGTTTTATGCGGTGGCGGTTGATGGCTTTCATAATGTACTACTGGGCAACTTCCAATTCTACAAGATTACACAATGGATAAAATTTTTCGGTACGGTAGCAGCGCTTGGTTTTATGGAAGAGTTAGTTAAAACAAAAATCGGTTGGCTCCATCGGTTGAAGTTTGAAAAAGCAATTTTGCTCAGCATTGTAGCTTTAGCTTGGTTGGTTATTCTGTGCTTTCACGATTCACTCCCTTATCATGTTCCTTTTCAAATCTTTGAATTGAAAGAACAAGACGATGCAGTTTCAATTGCTGAACAGATAAAAGCAAACACAGCAAAGGACGCAGTGTTTATTCAACCACTCGATAACACGGAGTTAAAATTTCATGCGCAGCGTTCGAGTTATGTAGAGTTCAAAGCAAACGTTCGCAACAAATTATTTGTGAAAAAATGGACCGGCAGAATTGAGGAAGTGTTTCATGTAAACGGAGATATGCAAGCGAAAGGTTTCGCCCTGCAACAAAAGGCGGATGATCATTTCTTTCATCTTTCTGCATCGGAGTTACAATTACTAAAACAAAAAGGCGTTACACATTTGCTTACGCGAAAAGAATTTCCTTCTTCGGCCGGCGCTTTAATTTTATCAAACAAGACCTATGCAGTATATCAACTTTAACGGCAACATTTATCCCGAGCATGAGCCGTTGCTACCGGTCACTAACCGTGGGTTTAAATATGGCGATGGTTTCTTCGAAAGCATGGTGATGTTTGACCGTAAAATTCCATTGCTCGATTATCATTGGAGCCGACTGGAGTTTACTACAGAATTTCTATCTGGCGAATTTCCGAAGCGGCTGGATAAGGAAAGTTTAATGAGCAAGGTGCTTGATTTGGCGGCAGTGAATGAAGCGGTTACTAGCGCACGAATCCGTTTGCAGTTTTTCAGAAAGGGTAAAGGTTTGTATTTACCCGATGAAAACACTCTCGGCTATGCAATAAGCATGGAAAAAATAGAGAACACTCAGTTTGGATGTGGTGAGGGTTTGAAAGCTGGCATGCGCGATGATTGCGTTAAACCGATTTATAGTTTCAGCAGTTTAAAACATTCCAGTGCCCTTTCGTATGTCATCTTTGCACAAATAGCGGCTGAAGAAAATTGGGATGAAATGATTTTAACGAACGCTCGTGCACAGGTTTGCGAAGGCATTCATTCGAACCTATTTATAGTAAAGGATAACAACCTCATTACCCCGGACCTGGAAAGCGGTTGTGTTAGCGGTGTTATGCGCACCTTCCTGTTGGCTAATGTTAATGATATAGAAGAGAGGGAAATTGAAGTGGCTGAACTAAAGGAAGCCGATGATATACTTTTTACCAATGCGGTAAAGGGAGTTCAATGGGTAAAAGAATTTGACGGCAAAACATACGGCAATAATAAAGCGGTGGAACTCACCGCTTTATTAAATACGAGTCTTTTAATGACCGAATAAAACCTAAACGGCCACGCTGTGTTCTCTCAACGCATCATTCAATGAAGTCTTTTTATCCGTTGATTCTTTTCGAGTGCCAATAATTAAAGCACACGGTACCTGATACTGCCCTGCGGGAAATTCTTTGGTGTAGCTTCCTGGAATCACTACCGAGCGCGAGGGAACAACACCTTTATATTCTATCGGTTCCTTTTGCGTCACATCAATAATCTTCGTACTCATCGTCAAAACCACATTGGCACCAAGCACGGCTTCACGCTCTACACGCACGCCTTCTACAACAATACATCTCGAACCGATGAAACAGTTATCTTCAATAATCACCGGAGCTGCTTGTATGGGTTCCAGCACACCACCAATGCCGACACCACCGCTCAAATGAACGTTCTTGCCAATCTGAGCGCAAGAGCCGACTGTAGCCCAGGTGTCTACCATCGTTCCTTCATCAACATACGCACCAATGTTTACATAGCTCGGCATCATGATTACGCCTTTAGCTACAAAACTTCCATGGCGCGCAATAGCATGGGGTACTACACGAACACCGAGTTCCTTATAATTCTTCTTCAACGGAATTTTATCATGAAACTCAAACGGTCCGACTTCAATGGTCTCCATTTGCATAATAGGGAAGTAAAGAATCACCGCCTTCTTGAGCCACTCATTCACTATCCACCCTGACTCGGTTTGTTCGGCCATTCTTATTTTGCCTTTGTCAAGCAATTCAATTACTTCTTTTATCTCATCCTGCACCTTTGCATCCTGCAAAAGCTTACGGTCATCCCATGCCTGTTCTATCTGCTGCTTTAACTGTTTTGTATTTATCATGTTGAATGTTTTTTGAAACAGTGCAAGAATAAACTGTTTGTAATTGCAAGGGTAATTTTTCGTGCAGGATATCTTATAGGTTACCTTTGGCTTTGTTCTTAAAACTCGAATTGCATTTAGAGACATTCCTTCTTCCTTACCAATAAAAGAACCAGATAACGGAGTGACAAAATCAACTAAAAAAACCGTAAGCCCATTGCTTGCCGTTTTCATTACTGTGTTTATTGATATGCTGGGTATTGGGATTATCATCCCTATCACGCCCAACTTGTTTTTGAATCCTACACAAAGTATTCTTCCTCCCGATTTTACAGAGCACAGCAGAAATATTCTCTATGGCTTTTTTGCCGCCACCTATCCTTTCTTTCAGTTCTTTGGAGCGCCTATACTCGGTACTTTAGCCGATCGGTTTGGCAGAAAGAAAATACTGCAGATTTCATTGGTCGGTACTTTTATTGGCTACGTACTTTTTGCAGGAGCCATCAACTCTAAACTAATCGGGTTATTGTTTCTCGCCCGTGCTTTACCGGGTTTCACTGGTGGCAATATTTCTATAGCCCTTGCTGCTTTAGCCGATGTAAGCAAACCCGAAGAGAAAGCTAAGAACTTTGGTATCGTGGGTATGGCTTTTGGTTTAGGATTTATTCTGGGTCCTACTTTAGGCGGAATTCTATCGAGTCCATCTATCGTTTCGTGGTTCAGCGCGGCTACGCCTCTCTATTTCACGGCTTTGCTGACCGTGCTCAACATGATTTATGTTTACAAGCAATTCCCCGAAACATTTACTCCAAGTGAAAAGAGGGAGGTAAGCATTTTTACGGGAATCAATAATCTTAAGAAGGCAATTCGCATGGAAAATATGCGGGTGATATTGCTGACTATCTTTTTCCAGGCTTTTGGTTGGAGTTTCTTTATGCAGTTTAATCAGGTTTATCTGATTCACAAGTTTCATTTCACCAATGCGCAAATAGGATTATTGTTTGGTTACATTGGTATTTGGATAGCTATTACACAAGGCGGCATTACAAGGCAGATAGCAAAACGATTTATTCCTTCGCAGGTGTTGCGCGTTGCATTATTTGGATTGGCCTTCGCCATCCTGGCAGTATTGCTTCCTGATAAAGCCTGGCTGCTTTATCTATGCAATCCTTTCGTTGCCATCTTTCAAGGTCTCGCGCAACCCAATCAAACAAGCATTGTATCTTCCTTAGCTTCGAAGGATAGCCAAGGGGAAATGCTGGGGATTCAACAAAGTATGCAGTCGTTTGCGTTTACTATTCCGCCAATTATGGCTGGTTTTATGCTGAATTTTGATGTTCGATTGCCTATGATAGTAGCCGCCTTTATAACTTTGATGGCGTGGGCTGTTTTCTTCTTTTTCTTTAAAGCAGAAGCTGCACCAAAGATTAGTACAGCTATGACGGAGTAAGTGCTTTTCAAATTCCTGCAATTCTTCTATTCTAGCGTCTTCAAAACAACAAGATGCAATATTTCTCCCCTGCTTTCTTCAAATTTCTTGATGAGCTATCAAAGAACAATAACAAAGAATGGTTCGATGCTAACCGTAGTCGTTATGAAAACGATGTAAAGAAACCCTTCCGCGCTCTGGTGGAGGATATGACAAAGAAATTAGGGAAAGATATTCCGGGACTGAATCAGGAAACGCATAAGTCTATTTTTCGCATTAACCGCGATATCCGTTTTTCTAAAGATAAATCGCCTTATAAAAATAATGTGGCAGCTGTGTTTAGCCGTAAAGGAACACAGGACATTGATTTCCCAGGTTTCTACCTGCACATTGGTTCGAAGGAGATAATGGTGGGTGGTGGTAAGTATGAGGTATCAAAAGAACATCTTGCCAAAATTCGTCAGGAGATATATTACAACAACACAGCTTTTAAGAAAATACTGAACGAGAAGAATTTCAAAACAGTTTATGGAGAGTTGAGTGGAGAGAAGAACAAAGTGCTGCCACCTGAATATAAAGACTTCCAAAGCGAGCAACCTTATATTGCTAATAAACAGTTTTGGTATCATGCTACCCTTACCCGCAAAGATATTTTGGGCGATAAACTCGATACCATCCTTCTCTCCTATTTCAAAGCAGGCATGAAAATGAATCAGTTTTTGCTGCATGCGATTTCAAACTAGAATAGATGAAACTGCTGCTTTGTGTTTCTTGTTTAGATAATATTGATGCTGCGCTAAAGGAGTTCTCCTCCCCTATTCAGCCTCACGCATATCTAGGGTTTCTTCATACCGCCAAAATCCTTCATCACGAAATTGATATTCTTCAAACGGGTGTAGGTGTTTATCAAACTACATACAAACTCACCAAGGTTCTTTCGCTACAGAAATATCATTTGGCTTTGAAGTTGTCATTTGGTAATGCTTATAAAGAAGACAATCCGGTTGGTTCAGTTTTAAATATCATCAATGAAAAGCCCGGTGATTATGGAATGATGTCAGATGGTGAATGGAAAGACTATTATGACCTTGGTTTGTTGAGGCGGGAAGCGGAGCCGCAGGTGCGTGGTGGGTTTATCAATCTTACCAATGCTTACATGAACATCTTTTCTCCGTTTAAGAAATCTGTAGGCATCACCGTGAATAATTATGCCGATATAAATTCATTGGCGCTTCGCAAAGAGAAATATAAAGCCGATTGCGAAACAGGTGACGGACTAGGTTTTACTTATACCTGCTTGTTTGAAAAACAAAGCTTTTATCATTTGTGTTTTGTTGAAAGGAACTTAGTTACAGGGGAGGCTGCTATTGAAACAGCGAGGAAAGCAATGAACGAAACTTTGATAGATTTGATTCGAAAATTATAAAACCCTTGAAAGGGACTTAAATACGAAAATGAACAATACCGAATTAGTAGAACAATATCGCGCTAACCGAGTTATAACTGACGCTAAAATGCTGAAGCAGTTAAACAGTCCGTGGCTATTTAAATTGTTTTTAGCCGGACGATTGCCGATGGGATTTATAGCGGGGTTGAAAGTGAAATCGGTCAGCCTTGAGAAATGTGAAATCACTGTGCCTTACCGTTGGATGAATCAGAATCCTTTTCGCTCTACCTATTTTGCGGTACTTGCTATGGCGGGTGAAATGAGTACGGGTATGCTGGGTATGATAATGACCAATGGTTCTAAGCCATCGGTTTCAATGTTAGTGACTCATCTTGAAGCTGACTTTGTGAAGAAAGCTACCGGGCTAACTACGTTTACGTGCACTGAAGGGAAACAATTTAATGAAGCTATTGAAAGAGCTATTCTAACTGGCGAAGGCCAAACATTTACCTCTACAAGCGTTGGTACTTCAGAAACAGGTGAGGTGGAGGCGCGGTTTAAAGTAGAATGGAGTTTTAAGGCGAGATTGAAGTAAGGGAGAGAGGTCATAGGGGGAGAACCTTATCAGACCGTGTTGTTGGTAGCTTTGCTCAGAGCTGGAACTAAATATCATCAACGGCATCAAAAAAATCTTGAACACCTTTTAAGCCGCTCCTCCAATTAAATAGCCTTGATTAGAAAAAATAAGGCTTTTTTTCCAAAAACCAAGACTTATTGGCATAAAATAAAGGTTGTTTTTTCCGCAATCAAGGCCGATTGGTAAAAAATTAAGACTGTTTTTTCCGTAATCAAGGCTGGTTAGGATTTATTCCCATAACATTTAATCCTTCCCCCCTTTTCCTCCTAATCCGAATATTTATCAAACAAACGGACTAATTGAAAATTTACTGTTTCACCAGTTTACAGGTAGCCAAAACCCCTTTACTCATTTCGGATGGCGGATTTTAGAATGCGGATTGAAATGCAAACAGCCGCCTCCGCCAAAGCAGCGTTTAGTGCGCCACTACAAACTTCCTTTTACCTGCAGCATTGCCCGAGGTAACCGAAAGCAGATAGACACCGCTTGCCATTTCGGTTGTATTGAGTTGAACCAGTGGAGAGGATGTTTTAGTACTGTTCAACACCCGTCCGCTGAGGTCGGTTACCTTTATCTCGATTTCGTTAGCCGAGCCGGTAACAATATTCAAAACAGAAGAAGAGGGATTCGGAAAAACATCGAGGCTCAATTGCTTCTCAGGTTCGGCAATGGCTGTTATGTATTCCTGTTTGTAGAAAGATATAATGCCGGCACCAAGGTCGCTATAGCCAGTAAAAACAAGTTTGAAAACTATACCCGAATTGGTCTTTACAAAATAAGCCAGTGAATCGCGTAGGATACAAGTGTGGTTGAGGTAGTCATATTGTTTCCAATCCCATCCAATGGTGTTCATGTTATTGGCAAAGGGTACCGCCCCTGCATTGTCAATCAATGCCGCATTTACAGGTGCTGCTTCGGCCACCGTTTCACCCTTATTGGTCCACACACCCACCACATTAAGGGTAGTATCTGCCATTACATCCATAGCGGAATACTTCAAAAACTGCAAATCCCATTCATTGGAAAGTGGCTCTTTATCATGCACCATATTATCGAGTATGTTTAAATACACAAAGTTTTTATTCGCGTAAGTGTTTTTGCTTACACGAATGGTTTGCAAATCAGAATTATCCAGGTTCGCATACTTAACGACCCAAGCTGTGTCGCGATCAAGTTGATCCACAATAAATTTCTTCTTAGAGCCATCGGGCATTACAAATAGATATACTTTCTTACCTACCACATCATGATTAGGAGGACCATTATAAACTCCCCATCCGTAATTATAGAACTGAATATTTAAGCCGTCATTAAGCGCTCCCTTATCTAGCATGCTGTCTGCATCGTGCAATTGATTCCAGGAGAGGTAGTCTGCGGCATCCACGACTGTATAAAATGAATCTGCATTAAAACCGGGAATCTGATAGGCATTTACTCCTAGGGCTTCATTGATGCGAAGGCTGGTTCCCTGCAAAGTATTAAGCGGAAAAAGAGAAGGGCGAACGGATAAGGCCAAATGCCAATCGATATTGGAAGCAGATGTCTTTTGCCCCGATTGTAAGTTATAGAACACCATGTCGGTATTGCCGGCAGCAGTAGCCACAGAATCGTTGGCAGCGACTACTTGGGCAGTTATTTTGAGCGAAGCAAAAAACAAGAATGCGAGAGAGTATGCGTATTTCATGATTGATTGTAAATTTGAGCGCAATAGTAAATCAGTTCATTCTTCTAATTGTCATAGAATTGTCATTTTTTCATTTTCTTCAAAAAAACTTTACCACATGAATAATCTTTTGCCACAACACGCCAGGGTTTGGGTTTACCAAAGCAGCCGTCCATTCACAGCCGATGAATGCTCCCTTATTACTGAAAAGACAAAACAATTTGTAAAACAGTGGACTTCGCACCGAGAACAAGTAACAGGAGACGGTTTTGTGCTTTACAATCGCTTTGTGGTATTAATGGCCGATGAAGAACAGGTCTCGCTAGGCGGTTGCTCGGTAGATTCCTCGGTCCATTTTATTAAAGGACTTGGAGCTGAATTGAACATCAACTTTTTCGATCGCTGGAATATTGCCTTTCTGATCAATGGCGAATTGCGCAGTTGTGGTATGCCGGAGTTTGAAAACCTGGTAGCAAGGGGCGAGGTAAGTGATGAAACAATTGTATTCAATAACCTGGTACAGAACAAAAAAGATTTTGAAACCAACTGGAAGGTTCCTTATGCCAATAGCTGGTTAAAGAAGCTGGCAGGGTCGCATACTCCTTTTACATCCGTATTGTGAGTTAGTAATTGACAACTTAGCCAAAACAAAAAAGGCAATCTCTAAAGAGATTGCCTTTTTTGTTTTTAGAAACCTGACCTAACCTAAACGATGGAAATAAGTAACGAACTTCATCACTTCGCCCAGATTTGAAACTTTAATTTTTCCCATCATAAACATCATTTGCGGGTTGCCGCGACCGAGTTCTAAATCTTCATAATCGCTGGCCTTGGCCGAAATAACACAGGTGGCTTCACCAACTAATCCGTCTGATACAACGACTGTTTTATTCTTTAGTTCTGCTGTAAATTCTCCACCTCGGTCACCCGCTAATTTGAAATGAAAAACGGAAGCCGCGCTTTCGTCAATTTTATCGGCTTTTAATCGGGTTGGAAGGGAAAAGATAATGTCTCTTGCTGTTTCAGGATTAGCACTCATGTTGTTTGTTTTTATTTTAGGTTGCGAAGTAGAAGAATTTGCGGCAGTTGAAGAAATATTTGAAGGATTTGCCTTCGCCTTTTCATCGGCAGTAGCAGCAGCAGCAACATCTGCGGCTTTCATATTTTTATAAGCGCTTTCATAGTTGACCCCGTCAATCACTATTTTAGAAATTATTTCTTTCATTATTTCTGTGGTTCCACCAACAATGGTTCCCACCCGGGCATCGCGATAGGCACGTTCAATTGGATACTCGCTCATATAGCCGTAACCACCAAACATCTGTAAACATTCATCCGACACAGTTTTGCCCAATTCCGTTGCTTTCATCTTTGCCATGCTACATTCTTTCACTGCAAAAACACCCCTGGCAAATAAATCGCAACAGTGGTAAACAAACTGTTTGGTTATTTCCACTTCGGTGATGAGGTCCACCATTTTGTGGCGCAGCACCTGATACTTAGCTATAGGCTTACCAAAAGCATTTCGCTCATGCATATATTTCATAGTGGCCTCTATCCCTCTTTCGCAACCTGCCACAGCCAATATAGCAGCCACCAATCTTTCCAACTGAAAGCTTTCCATGATGTAGAAGAACCCTTGGCCTTCTTTTCCAACGAGATTAGCAACCGGCACTTTCACATTATCGAAGAACATTTCCGCGGTGTCAGACGATTTCCACCCCATTTTTTTTAGCTTAGTGGTGGTGAATCCCGGAGTGCCCCGGTCCACTACAATTAAACTAACTCCTGCAAGACCTGCATCAACATCTGTTTTGCACGCCACAGTTACGAAATTTCCGTAATGGCCGTTGGTTATGAAAGTTTTGTTGCCGTTAATTACATAGAAATCGCCTTCTCTTTTCGCAGTACAACGAAGATTGGCCACATCGCTACCGGCCCCCGGTTCGCTAATGGCAATACTACCTATAAACTTACCTTCAATAGACGGACGCAGATATTTTTCTTTGAGTTCATGACTGCCCGCCTGCAGAATATGATTGGTAGCCATGTATTGGTGAACACTAACGGCTGCGGCAAAACCTGCTGAGGTATTATTTGCTATTTCTTCTAGGTAAGCAACGGTATACCAAAAGTCGTTATTGGTCCCACCGTAGGCTTCCGGGAAATTAATGCCCAAGAAACCGAGCTCTCCCATCCGTGTAAAAACTTCACGCGGTATTTTCTGGTCCTCTTCCCATTGATTGATGTTAGGAGCTACCTCTTTGAGCACAAAATCGCGTACTGACTGACGGAATATTTCGTGGTCTTCTGTAAAATGTGCCATTAAATTTTGGAGTTTGCCGAATTACCGAATTGCCGATGGACAGTTACACGCTTACTCTATCGTTGCGTCAATCCCACGCTCAGTGATGGCATCTTTCATGGGTTTGAGAAATTGATAAGAGCCATGTTTTACCGCGTATTTACCTTTCGTGTGAATGAAATAAGCACACTGCTCTGCTTGCTCGGCCGAATGTTTACACACGGCTATAAGGGTTTCTATAACCCATTCAAAGGTATTGACATGGTCGTTATGAAGAACAAGTTTATTTTGCAACGTAACGTCTTCCTCAATTTCAATTTCCTCCAGCAGGTCTGTTTGATTCGAATAGTTCATAGTATAGTTTTGAAAGAGTAACGAAAATAGGATGGAGTTCTGATAACTCAAAAAAAATAGAATAAAGTTTTTAACCCTAATTTGACAATTGAAATGGTTAATCGCAATACACAATCCATAAAAAGTTAATATTTCTCAAGGTCCTTGCTAATAGTAAAAAAGAAAGTAGTCCCTCCCCTGACATTGGTTTCAAACCAGATTCTACCGCCATGGAGATCGGCTATTTTTTTACAAATAGCTAAACCAACACCGGTTCCCGGATACTCACTCTCTAAATGAAGACGCTGAAAAATCTGAAAAACCTTGTCCTTAAAATCTTTTCGAATTCCAATACCGTTATCGGCCACGGCAAACTGCCACTCTTTGCTAAACTCTTTACATGAAATTTCAATTTCAGGTTTTCTATCTTTAACAAACTTCATCGCATTATCTACTAAGTTCTGGAACAAAAGAGATAGCTGATTTGGCTCGGCCCATAAAACAGGCATAGGTTCTATTTTAATAATTGCCCCACCTGTTTTAATAGAACTTTGAAGTCCCTTCATCATTACTTCTAAAACTTCCGCGACATTCGTTTTTACAAAAGGTTTAGGTTTTGATGAAATGCGTGAATAGTTGAGCAAATCAAGAATAATGGTTTGCATACGTTTAGCACCATTCACCGAAAACTCAATGAATTCCAGTGCTTCCGGGTCCAGCTTACTTTTGTAGCGCATTTCAAGCAATTGAAGGTAACTAGCAATTGTTCGCAAAGGACCTTGCAAATCATGAGAGGCCACATAGGCAAAGCGTTCTAACTCTTCGTTTGAACGTAACAGCTGAGTGGCTCGCTTTTCCAATTCTATTTGAGTTCCCTTTAAATCAGAGATATCGAAGACCATGACCATTCCATACATAATCTCGTTCTCGTCATTATAAATAGGAATATGGTGTATTTGTAATTGACGGTCTAAAAATACCTGCTCAAATTCGCTGGCCTTTCCGTTTATGATATCGCGATATATGTTTCCAACCCGCTCCTGCTCGCTTTCGGCAATGGTTTCGGTTACCAATTTGCCCTCAATTTCGTGTTTAGGCTTACTAATAACTCCTATCAGTGGACCTTCGGCTAAGATGTATCTGAGTTGTTTGTCAAAAATAAACATTCCCGCCTTTGGAAGATTCCGCGCAATTTCGCGATATAACTGTTCAGTTATTTTCAACGACTCTTTCGTTTCCTTGACATCTGTAATATCGGCCGAAACACCTAACACATTCATTTCGTC
>CANJVG010000050.1 GCA_947478005.1 Bacteroidota bacterium | reverse complement strand
TTCACCGGTGGATTCGGACAATCTACTGAGGATACATTCATCGTATAAGCCCCAGGTGTGTTATAAGCAGGATCTGCTAACACAGGTAAATAATAAGTGCCCGCTGGTAAATTGTAGAATGTCAACGTAGCATTGCCATCCACACAACTGGTAAAGTCATAGCTGGAGGTAGATGTATAGCTCGTTAATGGACAATCGGCATATACCGTGAATATAGTACCCATAATACCACTTCCCGTTCCGCAATAATCAACCGTCAAATTGTTACATGTACCTGTTAAGGTTACTGCTTCCCATACTGCAGCTCCACCTAAAATAGAGGTTTCTGCTGTTGTTGCCGTTGCGCCAACTGTGGTTCCCGTAAAGGTAGTGGCCGGGGCTCCATTCGTAAGCGTAGTGGCTGTTACACCACAATCATCATTCGAAGGCGCAGGACCAAATGTAACCGGTAAGCTCGTTGAGGTATTACCTCCTCCGCAATCCTGGGTTACATAAACATCATACAATTGGCCTAATACTAAACCGCCTATTAATGTAGGAGAGGTAACGTTGGTTACTGTGGTGCCAGTGCCCGGAGTGAATCCGGTAGGACCGTATTCCAATGAGAACGTTCCAGTACAGCCTGTGCATGTCCAACTTATCGTTCCCGAGGTCGGGGTAAGATTGCCCGCTGTCACGTTGGTCGGTGGCAAGCAAGACGGCTGTGGATCTATCGTTACACAGTAATCTTCTGCTTCTCCATATTGAACAGCTCCACATGGTGGGGTGGCTCCCGTATAGAAAATACGTACTCTCATTCTTGTTGAACCAAGAGTCGCGGTTACAGGTACAGTAATCACTCCGTCAAATGTACTGTTTCCATCCGTGCTGGTTAAAATATAATCTTCTCCTAAATCTGTAAAGTTGCCGTTTTGGTTCCAATCAAAGAACGCATGTGCCTGATCTCCAGGATATGCATTCCCATTAGACAGTGTTAAAGTATAACCCACTCCCTGTGATACGTTGGTCGATTGGGAGGTGAAATCTTCATATCCTCCTCCGCATCCGGAAACATTAGCAATGGTGCTGAAGGTTACATTCGTTATATACTCGTCAAAACTACATCCTCCAAGTGTTTCTGAAGCTCCGCAATACGCTGCGGCACAACCAACACCTCCATTCGGTAGTGTGGTGAATGTGGTACTGCCTGAACCGCAGTCTGCTGTTACATATACATCATAAGCCGTACTCGCTGTCAATGAACTTAAAGAGGTCGGACTGGTTACATTCGAAACCACTGTACCTGTGCCCTGTGTAAAGCCAGCCGGTCCATATTCTATGGTGTAGTTTCCACTGCATCCCGTACATGTCCAGCTAACATCCGCTGAGCTCGATGTTAAGTTTGCCGTGCTCAACGGTATTGTAGGTGGTGTTGTAATCGTTACATCAAAACTGCAGGTTGCTGTGTTGCCGTTCGCATCCGTAGCGGTATAAGTTATAGTTGTAGTAGTACCTACGCTAAACGTAGAACCACTTGCAGGTCCTGCTGTTTGGCTAATAGTAACTCCTGAACAGTTGTCTGTAGCTGTTGGATCCGTCCAACTAGCCACTGTATTACATGAACTGATATTCGAAGGACAGCCAGCTATCACCGGATTCTCTGCATCCGTTACCGTCACAGTGAATGTACAGGTATTCGTAAGACCCGCTCCATCGGTTGCTACCGATGTTACGGTAGTCGCTCCTATCGGGAATAAACTGCCCGAAGCAGGAGTGGATACAACCGTTACACCAGAACAATTATCCGTAGCCGTAGCCGTAAACGTTACAGTCGCACCACATACTCCTAAATCGTTGTTCACAGAGATATCCGATGGACAGCTAACAATAGGTGCCTCACCATCTAATACTGTAACACTGAAACTGCAAGTACCTACATTACCCGCAGCATCAGTTGATGTGAAGGCGTTTGTGGTTGTTCCTACCTGGAATGTAGCACCGCTGGCTAATCCGGCAGTTTGAGTAACAGTTAAAGCACCCAGACAATTGTCAGCTACAGTTGTGGTGCTATAATTAACTACTGCCCCACAAAGTCCGGTAACATTATTAACCGACAAATCAATCGAACAAGTAAGAACCGGTGCCTCATTATCTGTTACAATCACATTAAAGCTACAAGTACTTACATTGCCAGCCACATCGGTTGCTGTAAAGGTATTAAGCGTGGTTCCAATAGGAAATGTTGAACCGCTGGACAAACCTGCAGTTTGGTTGAGTGTAGCCGCTGAACAATTATCCAAACCGGTAGGCGTAGCATAATTGACAACCGCGCCACATATCCCAGCATCATTATTGACAGATATATCAGTAGGGCAAGTCATCACCGGTGCCTCCACATCTGCAAACGTAGTGGTCAATTCAAATGCTCCCGTGTTTGTATTAAACCCGTGTACTAATATATAGTATACCTGGCCCAAAGTAGATGTAAAGGAAACCGTAGAACGTAACGTGCTTAAACCACAAGTTGCATCATCATCGTTACCTATTACGCATGTATAGGTAGAGCAATCAGGAGTTGTATATACAGAAAGTTTGGTGTCATAACCAACAGCACTACATGTGGTGGCCGTAATTAAACCTCCGGTTCCGGTTACTTTATACCAAACTCCACCTGCTGTATTTGAGGTAGTGCAGGTACCTGCATTATCTAAAGTAGAGCCAACTGTACTGCCTGATAATATAGATGGTGTGCAAGAGAAAGGGATATTAATGGCATTTGCACATAGGTCATTCACCGGAAGACAACTTGTACATTGAACTGTGGATGTATGGCAAGAGGCATCTGTAACACAACCCGAATTTAAAGACCAGTGAGCATATAAAGTTCCGGTATAGGTGTTGCTAAAGCTAAGGGGTGAAGTTCCTGAAGCAATAGCAGGACCATTAGAGGTTCCGCTATGAATCGTTATGAAACCGTTAGTGAAAGTGAAATTAAGGGTTTGACCCGCTACTGCTCCGGTAATCACCGAATATTCACCGGCATATGAACAAGTGCTGATAGTGGAAATCGCTCCTGCCGTATTAATAGGAACAGAGGCCGATGGGTATTGTGTTGTATTTGTGCAACCGGCTCCTGGTAAAGAGGACGTAACCGTCATTGATTTACAAGGACCCAAATTAGTTACACAGTTATACTCGTCAACCAAAACATTCATGGTTCCTGTGTAGCCAGCGGTAACCGTAACTTGCGAGCTAACACCACAGAAGTCATCATTATACCCCAACACGTTTGTTCCGGTGGCATCATAAACTGTTATCTGAGTATCCCAGCTGGAAGCTGATGAGCAAAAAGAAAAAGTATAACTAGCCCCCGTAACCACTTGCAAGGTCATTAAATCACCACCATAAAAACAAGCGTCAGCCACATGGGGCGCTCCATCATACACAGGGGTATAATTCAGATAGAGCGTATTATTAAAAGCACATTGTGCCGAAACTTTCGATGTCGGCACAAGGAATAAAAATAAACATGCTATTAGCGCTGTGAAACAAGATTTTGTGCGACAGCTTAATTGATTAACGTTTATCATAAAAATTATTTTATTGTTTCTTGATATTTTCAACTGAATGCAGATTCTTATTTGTCTTAGGAAGAATTACTTTTTACCCGTGTTACGTTGACCGTATGCAGGCCTTACCTCATTAGCAGGTGCAGGAATACTATTGTCTTGCATCTTCTTACTATATTTAGGATGGTCAGCCAGCCAGGCTTGCTTAGCCGCATCTAAATCCTTTATCTCTTTGTAGTTGTAATACTTTAATGTTTCATTGCCGGTTTGCTGCATATTGTTCGTAGAAGGATTATCCTTTAGCCAGGCAGACTTTGCTGCAGCAGGATCTTTAATTCCTTTATAGTTAACGAAAGCTTCCTGCTTTTGTGAACCCGCATTCGTGTTTTGATTCGTTAAGTTTTGGTAGACAGCCGGATTATCCTTTACCCATTCAGCTTTAGCAGCCGCCAAATCTTTAATGCCCTTGTAATTAGTGTATGGCAGTGAAGAAGATTCTTGTGCCTGTGATGCAAAACCTGAAACCAGTAAAAACAGAAAAGTCACATAGACAGGGTATATTAGTTTTTTCATAATCCGACCATTTATTTTGTTACTTAAGTTCAGCGTGAAAATAGATAAACAGTTCAAATTGTTAATAGTTCCAAATAAATAATTTATACACAGCACCTAAAAAAGTGGGAAAAACAGCCAATTAAAAGCAAAATCATCAATGACAACTAACTTCTCAGATTGCCCAATTTTGTTGAAAACATCCTTGGGTTCCGTATTTTTAACATCCCCAGAGCCAAATCCTCTATTTGTCTACCTATTACTCAACTTAGGGCTCAGGAATATCATTCCCTTTAAAAAAGAAACTGCTCTAACATTGCAACATGTTGTATTTGCAGAGTTTGGCCGTGTGGTTTTTGTTGATGTTTGCAGAAACATTACACGGAAACCTACGCATCTTTTTTGCTGGCACCTGCCCGTGGCGATTTTCGGGCGCGGCAAATGGCGGTGTTTATCGTGTTTCTAATTTATCCCCGGCATCACCACTGCCGTCATTAAATGGATAAAGCCGAACAACATTTCCTCCTGTCTGCTTATCGGAGCCGCTTGGGTATTGCTCACGCTTGGTTTTGAAATCGGTTTAGGATTGTTTGTTTTTAAAAAGCCCCTAATGCGAATACTCGAAGAACACAACCTGCCGCAAGGCGGCTTATTGCCGACAGGTTTATTGCTTAGGTTCTTCTCTACTTTAGCCACGGCTTAAGCAAGGAAGTTGTTTGTCCTAATGGAAGGATTTTTCCATCCCTAACAAATGTTAGCTACGGCCATATCATGCAGTCTATAGTTGTGTAGTTTTGATATTTCATTTGCAAATTTCACAGAGAAGAGAGGACTACCAATTGTTAGCTTATAACCTTAGAAAATAGAATAGCAGATCCAATGCAAAGTTCATTCCAACCATTCTAATAACTGATTAGGCAAACTAAAACCTCATCAATTAGCAAAAACTCTTAGTAAATACTTAGTATTAGATTTCTCTTGTTGTTTTAAATTATAAAGACAGGGCAATGAACCTCTACTTATAAATCATTCCTTCCAGCTTTCTAAGTTCTCTTCAAATCATTGTAGTCGTTCGGCTTTGTTCTTTCAAACTTAAAAATGCTCACCAAAGAATCAATCTCAACAATCAATTCTCAGTTTGGAGTTTTTCCGCTTTAATCTTCTTACCTGTATTACCATTTAGGAATACTCCAAAATTCACAAATAACAAACCATTGTTCATGACAACACTTCGTTGTTCATGAACTTCGCACAAACATTTACAAACTATGAGTAACTGTTCTCGAACTTTAAATGGTATTTCAAAAACAAAGACTCTGAGTTCAAAAACAAAAGCACAAAGTTCATAGACAGTTGCACTTTTTTCACTAACTATGATTCGATGTTTAAGAACAAGTTAACAACGTTTATAAACAGAGGTTTGACATTCATGAACTTTGTCAAATTCTTCATTATTTGTTGATGTGATTTTGAAACCTTTTCAAAATTATTCAGTAACCCGTGCAAAAAAATATTCAAAAAATGAAAAAGATTGCGCAGGTAAAAATTGGAATTAGCCGATTAAGTGCCGGTAGTAAAACATTAATTGGGAAAAAAGTAGTCGGCTGTATGAGGAACAATCCCCATTTTGCTAATCCAATACCGAGTTTAGCCATAATTGAAACAGCAACTAACGAGTTGTCAGACGCATTGAAAGCACTTGATGGATGGTGCACCTCTTTTATTACATTTAAACTCCCAAAATAATAAGATGGCAGTTTTTCAAAGTAATAGGTTGCAACCTAACACTTCCTAGTGGATCTGGGACTTTTCAAATAAACAAGCAGCTAAAAGCATTTATCTGTAACTATCCAATAAGATGACAAATTATTGTGTCGAATAAATACTTTTCAGAAGATAATTACATTCGAAGCACTAAACAGTTTACAAAAATATTTTTTTTACTTTTTAAAATGGGTTATTCCAGTCCATCATGAAAGTGAGTTTTTGTCGACACTATTAAAAAAATCACGCAGATGATTAATTGTATTATAGTAGATGATGATGCAGTTTCCGTAACTCTATTGCAACATTTTGTTACCAGCACAGAAGGCTTAGGTTTGCTTCAGGTATTCAGTAGCGCTATTGAAGCGGGAAATTATATCCGAAAGAATGAAGCCAATATTCACCTTATCTTTTTAGAGATAGAAGTGCCCGGTATATCAGGCATTGAATTGATGGAGTCATTTAAGCAATTACCACCTACCATACTTATCAGTTCTAAAGACAATTACGCCATCAAAGCATTTGAATACAAAGCCATCAATTTTCTTCTTAAACCCTTAGATTATGGTAAATTTTTGAAAGCTTTGGAACGGGTTTTCCAACTTTATGCTTCCGAAAAAGGGACACAACTTGATTATCTTTTCCTTAAAGATGGAGGTGTTCTATCCAAGGTCAATCATAAAGACATTTTATTTTTCGAATCTCATGGAGATTATGTAAAAGTTCACGTGAAGGATAAAACCTACACCGTAAATACTACCATGAAGAACGTAGAGGATAAGTTGAAAAGTACTTCCCAATTCATGCGCATACATCGCTCATACACCATTAACTTGAACTATCTCGAAAACTTTGATTCAGAGTCTGCCATCGTATCAAACAAACCTATTCCAATCGGGAATAAATACCGTTCTAGCCTTCAGACACGACTAAACATCCTCTAAAACTTAACTTTGCTTTTTAAACTTCTAAACGGTCGGAAATATCTTTTCACCTACTTTCGGGCTATTCCCGATTCATTGCAGCGTATTCATCTCAAAACAAATGCAATGAACAGCAAGCAATGATTGAAAAGCTGGAGCAAAGCAACCGCGAGCAAAAGAATATCAACGAAGTATTGATACAGAAAATGGAGATGCTGCTAAAGCAAATGGAGGCGGGGAAATAAGAATTAAACTTTCGTATAAAAACAGCGATGCCATCTTTTTTAAGGATGGCATCGCGCTTTTCAAACATCAAACTTCCCTTACATGCCCCCCACGGTTATAAACTTCACAAGGCTCCATTCGCCTACTTGGTCATTGGCATAAAGATGAATGACTTTGTAAGCCCACAGTTCGGTAGCGCCATTGGCCGGCAGCTCCGATGGGTCAATGTAATCGTGGCCAAACACACGCTCCAGTTTTACAAATGAAGGGTCTTGAGGATTTGGAATGGGTGGATTGTTACCACCATTCTTAATCACCATTTTCCAAATTTCTCCTCCCTGCCAGCGGCCTTTGTTGAATTGAATATGCGGATGACCGGCATGGGTCGCATCCACTTTGAGCGTAGGCGCTCCGCTGTTTGGATTAAAAGTACCGTGCGAGGCCTCAAACCTGCAAGCCTCGCCTATACCCACCGTATAGTTGTTGTCGGCCTTGGCCTTGGCTGCGCGTTTGCGAAAACGACCCTCTATACCCGCTGGTGTAGCCGCTGGCAAAGGCAAAGGAAAGTCAGCCGGCTCAGGAATGGCTACGGGCAACAGCACCGTTCCATCGCCTTTGCGGGCCAGGGTTTTATAATCTGTCAAATCCTTACTATAGGCTACGTTTTCGCTCAGACGGTTCAAAATATAGTTGAACAGCTTGGCATCTTTTTCGGCCTCCAAAATTTCTGCCGCAGTAAAACCCAGCAGAGCTCCATGGATTCCTAAACCCGTGGCGCTGTCTTTAAGTTGTTGTGCAAAACCTGTATCGGTTGCTTCTACAAAATCTGCCATAATGCTTATTGTTTTTGAGTTAAAATTTAATTTTCGATTACTTTTTTACGTTTTTATACTTTCCGTGAGCCATCCACGGAATGTCGTGAACTATCTACGGAAGTCCGTAAACCATCCACGGAAAGTCGTGAGCTATCTACGGAAGTCCGTAAGCCATCCACGGAAAGTCGTGAGCTATCTACGGAATGTCGTAAACTATCTACGGAAAGTCATGAACAACTCACGAAAGTCCATGAATCATTGGCGGAGGGCGCTCTAAAGCGTAAGGAAGAAGTGGAATATTGTGCGGATGCAGTTGCACCGTTTGGGCATGTAGCGTAGCCGCAGTGCGAAACCACAAAAGCCAAAGGGCAATACATTCGTTGGCCGAAAATGCAGCCTTGAAAAAAGAATGTGTGACAATACAAAATACCATCTTTCGATGTTTTAAAACGATTGCCGGAAATATTTACCGGGTTACAAAATAGTTCGTGTTAACTGTGTCTCTGAAAACAAATCTCGAAAGATTTTTTGAACCACCAAAAAATATTTTGGGCGGGGAATTGGGATTAATTGTTGTTCGTGACGCATCGCAGAGCCGATGCTAAAACACCAACAACGGCAAAGTAAGTATTTTACAATCTATTTTTGTTTCTTAATAAAGTTACCATATACATACAGGGGCAAAATTGTACCAAAAAGAATAAGCCCCCCAGCATAACCAAGGGTTGAAAGAGAATCCAATGATCCACCATAGCCCAAAAGCATGTAAATACTTTTAGAGATTAAAGCCAAGTTCACAATCACCACAAGCATATGATTTGCAAAGGTTAGCGTTTTCCAATTCATGAGCGTGTTTTTATCTTTTATATTTTCAAATTTAATTTTCTTTTGCCGTTGTTGGTATTTTCCCTTTACTGATGCCATCGCTTAAAGCGATGGCATCAGTATTTACACGGCACTCCTACAAAATCTTATTATCCGATTCAAAACCATGATGGCCTTGGCTGGTGAGCGAGCTGGTTTCATCGGGGTCTATGCCCTGCGCGCGCAGTTCAGCCTTCTTCTTTTCGCGCGCTTCGTTTTGCTTTTTCCAGTTGGGGTTATAGCTCACATTCATATTCAACCAGGCCGAGCGCGACAGGCGCGCGTTGTAAGAAAAACCGATAACAGCCGTAACACCCACGGCAATCAAAATATTTGTCAGATTCCATTTCAGCACCAGCATCGTCACCAGCATCACTATCAGCAAGGCGCCCGAGCTGAACGTGTAAGCCATATACATGGCGCCATACCAAAAGCCCGGCTCCTGCTCATATTTCAAACCGCACACGGGGCAGTTTTCGGGCATGTCGTAAAGCTTCATTTTATATAAAGGGCTGCGCCACAGTTCGCCTTCGTGGCAGCGCGGGCATTTCATGCCTACAATGCTGTATAGTTTATCGCCTTTGTTGAACATATTTTTTGCGTTTAATTTTTTGCAACGTTAAATCAATTGACCTTGCTTCCGTTTGTTTATTGCGCTGCAAACATACTCCACCCCATTTAACATTGCGTAACAATTGTTCCGTACCCGTTATCGGAGGCGGTTCATATACACCGAAGCCAGGGGCAAATGGAACTCCATGGTTTTAATCCGTCCGTTTTCAAAATGATAAACATTGCGGTGCTTGTCGGCACTTTTAAACTCGAGCGTGGTGGCATCCACTTTTTTCAAATCATAGAAATTGCCATCGGGTAAATAGAAAATGCGTTGGAGGTTTTTAAAATCAAGGAAATAAATATTGGCATCGGAGAGAGAAGGCGCTTCGGTAAAACTGCGCGGCTCCTGCTCAGCCGAAGTCACCACATATTTCCCATTCTCAAACTTCACCTTCGCCCAGCGTTTTGTTTTGCCGTTTTCCATTTCCAGATGCGAGGAGGAAAGCAGTTTGCCACGCTTATAAACCGCTTCAAATTTCGACAGTCCCTCGCGCACAATCCACAGGAACTTTACCCTGGATTTCGACTCCATCACATACACATCGTTGCTATCCTTGTCCGTGCTGTGGCGCACATCCATCCGCCCAATGCTATCGCCCCAAAGGGTAATGTTGAACGAAACCGTTTGTGCCGAAAGCCCGCAACACAACAGGCTGAATAAAAAAGGAAGAAGTGTATGTAGATACTGCAAGCGGTCGATTTTTCGTTGGGTTAAACAGTGGTTGGAAAAATAATTAATGCCACATCATTCTTCAGGCAGATCTTGGATGCCTTGCTGAGTAACCATAAGTTTCAAATCGTCATAAATAATGCCTATGATCAATATGCCACCCGCTATGGCTAACACATAAAGTTTTATGGAAGAGAAAAATATACCGCCCATCAATCCACCCAAAAAGAAAAAACTAATAATCGTCATCCGCAACTTAATGGAAGAATAGAGTTTGTCGCGTTGCTCTTTCAGCTTGTAAAAAAACAGTTGCGATAGTTCAATGCCGAGGTCGGTAAACAATCCCGTGAGGTGCGTAGTTCGGACCGTGGCATTGGAAATGCTGGTGACCAAAGCGTTTTGTAAACCCATCGCAAACAGCAGAGCAAATGCCAGCAAGTTCGGATTCCTCGCAATCAGCAACTCTCCAAAGATGGCTACCGTAAACAGGATAAGACTTTCAATAATCGTGGGGATGATGTAGATGAGATTATCGTTTTTACGCGAAATAATTTCAATCATCAGGTTAGAAACAAAAGAACCCAGGAAGAAGAAAAACACAAACAGGAAGTAGATAAACCCCTCCCAAAAATTAAGTTTAAAAACTTCATCCACGAAGAAGGCGAAATGCCCTGTTACATTCGTGGTCAACCGCTGCACAGCCAGCAATCCTGCCACGTTCACAATTCCCGCCACAAACGAAAGCAGGGAAGCAATCCTTAGATTGTGCTTCAGCGTTCTTTCATGACCCTTGTGTTTAAACATAACTATTGCTGCTAATTACTTTTGTGGTTGGCTTTTCTAAAAAGGATTTGCCCCCTGGCGACTTTGTATTTAGCCCTGCGGCGAAGGTCAGAAACCGTTTCTTTTACCGGCTATGGTAGAAGCGAGAGTTGTAAACAGAATAATGGTTACTGAGCTAACCGGCATCAGCACCGCAGCTATCAACGGGCTCATCGTTCCCTTTACGGCAAATGATATGCCCAGCAAATTATAGGCAAGTGAAATAATAAAACTGACCTTGATGATATTGACCCCAGCCTTTGAATAATTCAACAGCGCTTCTATTTTATCGAACTGTGTCGAATCAATAATGCCATCGCAGGCAGGCGAAAAATTATTTACATCATCGCTGATAGCGATACCCACTTCCGCTTGCTTCAAAGCACCTGCATCATTCAATCCATCCCCAATCATCATGACCGTCTTTCCCGAAGATTGAATCTCCTTAATCACATTCAGTTTGCCGGCAGGCTGTTGATGAAACACCAGATTCTCAGGCTTTACATACTGGCTGAGAAAATTCTTCTCTGCATCATTATCACCGCTCACCACATACATTTCATAATGATTGCGAAGTTTATTCATCAACTCACCGAAACCTTTGCGGTATTCGTTCTTCACCAAAAAGAAACCGCGCACCTTACCATTGATGCCGATATAAACTTTAGAGGCGTGGCGGAAATCAGAAACGTGCGAACCATCGGCATTCACTTCGCCACACAAAAACTTCTTAGACCCTATGCGCACACAATTCTCATCAACCCAACCTTCAATACCGCTCCCCTCCTCTTCCCTAAAATCTTCTGTAGCTATCACCTTCACGCCTTTCAAATACTCATATACCTTTTTGCTCAAAGGATGCGAGGAATGATAAACCAGTGACTTCACCAATTGAATTTCATACACGCTTAATTCCGGGGCACCATTCTCATCTGTTTTTACAAACTCAACCTTAGCGTTCTTAGTGTTAGTCAAGGTTCCTGTCTTATCAAAAACGATGGAATTTATTTTCGCCAGCTTCTCAATAGTGATAGCGTTCTTTAAATAAATCTGGCCTCGGCCAAGAATTCGCAAAATATTACCGAGGGTGAAGGGAGAAGACAAAGCCAAAGCACAAGGACAGGTGATGATAAGCACTGAGGTAAATGCATTGAGCGCTTTATGGAAATCTCTATTCCACCAATAAGCAGAAGCGAGGAAAGCAATGGCTATAACGACCGGAGTAAACCACTTGCTGACCTTGGTAGCCAAGGAAGTCACGTTGTCCTTCTCCTCCTTGCTGAAAGCCGAGTCATTCCAAAGCTGCGTAAGATAACTATGGGATACATCTTTCATCACCTCCACCTCAATAGCACCACCTAATTGCTTGCCTCCTGCGTAAATTAAATCACCACTGCTTTTTGCAATAGGTGTTGCTTCACCGGTAACGAAACTATAGTCAACATTTCCCTTCCCTTTTATTAAAACCGAATCGGCAGGAATCAACTCCATGTTGCGCACCAACATCCTATCACCTAAGCGCAAGTTAGTGAGTGGTATAGTAGTTTCGTTTCCGTTGCTCACCGTAGTAACAGCCACCGGGAAGTAAGACTTATAGTCGCGTTCAAAAGAAAGCGTGTCGTAGGTTTTATTCTGAAACAACCGACCTATCAACATCAGCAAGAGCAAACTCGCCATCGTATCGAAATAACCACCACCAGTATGCGAAAATACCTCATAAGTGCTGCGAATGAACATAGCCATAATGCCGAGCACTATAGGAAAATCCATATTCAACGACTTTTGCTTCAAAGCACCCCAGGCTGAAATAAAAAACTCATTCGAGCAATAAAGCAGAACGGGCAGAGAGAGGGCAAAATTAAGATAGCCGAAAAATTTTCGAAGCGGAGATTCAGTCAAAGCATCAAGACCCAAATACTCCGGAAACGTAAGCAGCATAATATTGCCGAAACAAAAAAAGGCTACTCCTATTTTCAAGTAATATCTGCGTAGGTGATGTTGCTTTTCTTTTCGGTTTAAATCGTTCAGATTAATATGCGGCTCGTAGCCCAAAGAAGCCAGCGTTTCAACCACCTGGCGTAAATTCAACTTCGTGTTATCGAAAGTAATATGCACTTCGCGTTTCAAAAAATTGACGTTGCTACGCGTAATCCCGTCCCTAATTTTAAAAAGATTCTCTAACAGGAAAATACAAGAGCTACAGTGAATCTGCGGCATGTAGAAAATAACCGTAGAGATATTTGCATCGCTAAACTGAATCAACTGCTTCGCCACCTGCTCATCCTCCAGATAAGCGAACTTCTTGGCATTCACCTCTTTCCCGAGCGAACTACCGGGAGCACTATTCATGTCATAGTAACTACACAGATTATTCTCATCCAGAATTTCAAAAACAGTTTTACAACCGGTGCAACAGAAATTATGTTCTTGAAACACAATTGCTTCATCGCGACAATCCTCACCGCAGTGATAGCATTTGGCCAGTGTATATGTTTTTTGCTCTTTCATAAAAAGAAAACCCTTCCAACATTTTTCCCAAATGCCGAAAGGGTTTTAATTTCGAAACTATTAATGTGCTTTAGGAGCGTCTTTATTACTGTTGAATCCAATCATTTCATAAAGTGGACACCAGGCTAATATTGCTGTAAGGAAAAGAATGCCCGTTGGAATCAATAAAAACCAACTTGATCCACCTACCAAAACAGCGTAACAAAGAGATACAATAAACAGAAGACTTCTAAACCAGCCATCAAAGGCGCCAACATTTGCTTTCATTTTATTAGATTTTGAGTTTAATAATTAATACGGCAAAAATGCAGGTTGTATGCGAAGCCCGTTATGAGGCAACTCAAACCTAGAACTGATTTTTGTCAGTTACAAAGCCTTGCTCAAAAACTTATTGAATTCAAATCGTAAATCTCCAAAGCCACTTGTGAAGATCTTTACTCTCTGTTGCATCTTATCATTCACATCCAAAAACTTTTCGTGCGCATGCTCCGGCTTTTCCTTAACCTGCAAGGTAATTGCTTCGCTTTGTTTGTTGAGATCATGATGAAGAATATCAATCTGCTCGGACTGAACAATAAATTTGTTTTGAAAATGTTCCACCTGTGCCATTACATCCTGTCCGGAATTTTGCGCTGCAACTTCTTCCAATCTCTTTTTCAGGAGAGATGTTTCCTGTTTGTAAAATTCTACTTCGCGCAACCAATCATTAACCTGATGGTGTAGAGAATTAAGGGATGTTTTCATGTTTAACTGTTTTTATGATTAGAAAATATTTTCTACGTGAGTTATAAGAATATTCTTTATGTGCTTCCGTTTTACGATGCAAGGTTATGGTGCTTGACAGCCAGTATTACTGAGTAAGATTGGGCAAATCCATGAGTTTAGTCAGCAACCCAAGTAGGATATCTTTGTCAAGCCAAAACTACAATGAGAGTATCACGCTTCCTATTTTTGGTTTTTAAATTGGTGACCGTATATTCACCACCGATTAGAATTATGACAAACATTCACCACCAACATCCACTAATAATAGCGCACTGAGGTGAGAGATGTTTTGTATAACCGGAATATGACTCTGAAGCCCGCTGCAAACGACTACGGGCTTCTTTAATTTAAAACCATGAGTGAAGTAAAATTACGTATCGCCATCCAAAAATCAGGTCGCTTAAACGAAGAATCGTTGAAGCTAATCAGAGATTGTGGCATATTTATAGATAATGGGGATGACCAATTGAAAGTTATCGCACGCAACTTTCCCATCGAAGTTTTCTTTTTGAGAAACTCGGACATTCCCGAATATGTACAGGATGGCGTTGCCGATGTAGCGATTATTGGCGAAAATGTCTTGGTCGAGAAACCACATGATGTAGAAATTGTTAAGTCCTTAGGTTTTAGCAAATGCCGTGTAAGCCTGGCTATACCTAAGCATGATACCTATACTGGAGTAGAATATTTCAATCATAAAAAACTGGCTACCTCCTATCCTAAAACATTGCAAGGCTTTTTGAAGAAGAATAACCTCACCGCAGAGATTCATGAAATATCCGGCTCGGTAGAGATCGCTCCCAACATTGGACTATCCGATGCAATTTGTGATATCGTTAGCACAGGCTCTACGCTGTTTAAAAACGGATTAAAAGAAGTAGAGGTGTTACATCAATCGGAAGCAGTATTGATTGCCGGACGCAAAATGTCGCCAGAAGCGAAAGCCATTCTCGATAAATTGGTCTTCCGTATCAATGCTGTTTTAGCCGGCCGTGGCAACAAATATATTTTGCTCAACGCCCCTAATGAGAAGCTACAGGAGATCATCAACATGCTCCCCGGCATGAAAAGCCCTACCATTCTTCCTCTTGCAAATTCAGGTTGGAGTTCATTACACTCGGTAATCAGCGAAAAAGAATTTTGGGATAAGATAGATGCACTGAAAAAAGCAGGAGCCGAGGGTATTTTAGTAGTTCCTATTGAGAAAATGGTTCTGTAACGTCCTTGTTTATGCAGCTAATCAAATATCCCAAACCACAACATCTAAACGCCTTATTGCAAAGACCGGCAACAGATATTTTAAGCACATCAAAAGATGTTGCCGCCATTTTGGAGAACGTTAAAGCCAATGGAGATGAGGCACTAAAGAAATATGCACAGCAGTTTGATAAAGTAAAACTCACCAAGCTACTTGTTTCTGAAAAAGAAATTACCGCTGCTACAGATGAAGTAGATGTAAAGTTGAAGAAAGCGATTCAGGTAGCTTTTTCCAACATCAAGAAGTTTCATAAAGCACAACAACTTGAAACGAAAAAAATCGAAACAACTAAAGGTGTTGTGTGCTGGCGCGAAAGCCGCCCGATAGAAAATGTTGGGCTATATATTCCTGGTGGCACAGCCCCTCTTTTTTCAACGGTTTTAATGTTGGCTATTCCCGCCTCTATAGCAGGTTGCAAAAACATTAATCTCTGTTCACCACCTGATAAAAATGGAAAGATTCATCCGGCCATTCTGTTTGCTGCCAAACTCTGTGGGGTTCACAAGATATATAAAGTTGGAGGTGCTCAAGCCATAGCCGCTATGGCCTATGGAACTAAAACAGTTATAAAGTCCGATAAGATATTTGGCCCCGGCAATAGATATGTAACAGCCGCCAAACAATTGGTGCAACAGAACGGAGTAGCGATTGATATGCCTGCTGGTCCTTCGGAAGTAATGGTAATTGGCGATGAATCCTGTGTACCTGAGTTTATTGCCGCTGATTTGCTTTCGCAAGCAGAGCATGGAATAGACAGCCAGGTGATTTTTGTTACATGGAAGGAGTCATTGATTAAAAAAGCTTTACAGCAGGTAGAAGAACAGGCACAGCAGCTTCCGAGAAGAGAAATAGCATTACAAGCGCTCAAGCATTCAAAAATAATTCTTGTGAAAAATAAGCAGGAAGTGGTGTCCATCATCAATACTTATGCACCCGAGCATTTGATACTGGCCGTAAAGGACGAAACCTATTTTATGAGAAATGTAATAAACGCAGGCTCTGTTTTTATTGGCAACTATACTCCAGAAAGTGCAGGGGATTATGCCAGCGGCACTAATCACACGCTGCCGACTAATGGATATGCACGAGTGTATGGTGGGGTATCGCTTGACTCTTTTGTAAAGAAAATTACTTACCAAAAGATTTCACCTGCAGGATTAAAAAATATTGGAAACGTGATTGAAGTGATGGCAGAAGCGGAGGAATTACACGCTCACAAAAATGCGGTCAGTGTTCGATTAAGAAAACTAAACAGTAAATGATGTTTAACGCAGAGGATATAGTAAGAGACAATATCAAAAATCTGAAACCATATTCATCGGCCAGAGATGAGTTTAAAGGCGAAGCATCGGTGTTTCTTGATGCCAATGAAAATGCTTTTGGTTCGCCTCTATCAACCGCTTATAACCGATATCCTGATCCTTTACAACTGGAACTAAAAACCAAACTGAGCGGTATTAAAGGCTTACCTCCTCAAAATATTTTTCTCGGTAACGGAAGCGATGAGGCTATTGATATTCTATTTCGTGTTTTCTGCGAACCGATTCTTGACAATGTAATCCTTTGCCCACCTACTTATGGTATGTATGAGGTGAGCGCCAACATCAATAACGTTCAGGTGAAGAAAGTCAATCTGCTGCCTTCGTTTGATTTGGATGTGGAAGGAATTTTATCGGCCATCGATAGCCACACAAAATTGCTGTTCATCTGCTCTCCCAATAATCCCTCCGGCAACTCCTTTCATCAAGATGACATTGAATTACTGATTCAGAAATTTGCGGGTATTGTAGTGATTGATGAGGCATACATTAATTATTCAAGAAAGCCTTCCTTCATTCGGTATTTGACAGAGTATGCGAACGTTGTTGTTCTGCAAACATTCTCAAAAGCATGGGGACTGGCAGCGCTGCGCCTTGGTATGGCATTCGCTTCTGAAGCGATTATTGGATATATGAACAAGGTAAAGCCACCATATAACATCAACCAAGCGACCCAACAATTGGCCTTAGAAGCCTTGGATAATATAGCTTGGGTAAATCAACGCATCGTGGAGACAGTGAAGGAAAGAAACCAGTTGATGCAGGCAGTTCAAACGCTTTCTATAACCCAGAGCGTGTATCCCAGCGATTCAAACTTTTTCCTGGCAAAACTGATGGATGCGAAATACGTTTACGACCAATTGGTAAGCAAAGGCATTATTGTGCGCGACCGCAGCCGGGTGGAACTATGCGAAAACTGTTTGCGAATTACCGTAGGCACAATGGACGAAAACCAAAAATTAATAACCGAACTAAAGCAGATTGCGTGATGAAAAAAGTATTGTTTATAGATAGAGACGGCACCCTTATTCTAGAGCCCGAAGATTTTCAGATTGACAAATTTGAGAAGCTCGTTTTCTATCCGGAGGTCTTTAAGTGGTTGGGAAAAATTGCCAATGAACTGGATTACGAATTGGCGATGGTTACTAATCAGGATGGCTTGGGCACGGCCACCTTCGCAGAGGCAGGCTTTTGGCCGGTTCAGGATTTCATTGTAAAGACTTTTGAAGGGGAAGGCATTCCTTTCAAGAACGTGCACATTGATAAATCTTATCCGCACGAAAATCTGGCTACCAGAAAACCAGGCATTGGAATGCTCGAGCAGTATTTTTCCGCTGACTACGATTTGAAAAACTCATTCGTGATAGGTGATAGAATTACTGATGTTCAACTCGCGAAGAATTTAGGTTGCAAATGCTTTTGGCTGAATGATGGCAGAAGTTTGGGAGCGACTGAAGTGAAGGATAGTCCCGAAGAGTTGAAGAACTACATTGCCGTGGAATCACGCGATTGGAAAGATATATATAACTATCTGAAAGGTGGTGCACGCAAAGCTTCTCATTCAAGAAACACCAAAGAGACACAGATAACTGTAGAGATAAACCTTGATGGTTCGGGTAAATCAGAAATCTCCACAGGATTAAATTTCTTCAATCATATGCTGGAGCAAATAGCGCGGCATGGGAATATTGATTTGAAAATTATGGCCAAAGGTGATTTACAAATTGATGAGCACCACACTATTGAAGACACCGCCATTACTTTGGGCGAAGCCTTTGTTGCAGCGCTTGGTGATAAAAAGGGAATTGAGCGCTACGGCTTCTGTCTACCGATGGATGATGCCTTGGCACAGTTAGCTATTGATTTTGGCGGAAGAAACTGGATTGAATGGAGGGCTGAGTTCAAACGCGAGAAGGTTGGCGATGTGCCCACTGAAATGTTTTTCCATTTCTTTAAATCATTCAGCGATGCCGCTAAATGCAATTTGAATATTAAGGTAGAAGGCGAAAACGAACATCACAAAATCGAAGCCATCTTTAAAGCCTTTGCTAAAGCCATTAAGATGGCGGTGAAAAGAGACTTGACCAACATGCAACTGCCGAGCACCAAGGGAATACTATGAACTTAGTCATTATCGATTACGGGGCAGGCAATACGCAATCGGTAAAATTTGCGTTTCAGCGATTGGGACTTAATCCCGTACTATCAAGTGCTAAGGAAATAATAGGCGCAGCCGACAAAATCATTTTCCCCGGTGTGGGTCATGCTAAGGCGGCTATGGAGGTTTTGAAAGAAACTGAACTCCATACCTTCATCCCTCAACTAAAACAGCCGGTGTTGGGCATTTGTTTGGGCATGCAGCTAATGTGCCGATACAGCGAAGAAGGCAACACCGATTGCCTGGGCATAATAGATGAAGAGGTAAAACATTTCGAGCCCTTATTAAAGGTGCCGCATATTGGCTGGAACCAAACCACGGATAAAGACGGACGACAAACCTCTCACTATTATTTCGTTCACTCCTATTACGTTCCGGTAAACAATTACACAACGCTTACCTGCAACTACATCCAAGATTTTTCTGCGGCTATTCAAAAAGACAATTTCTATGGTGTTCAGTTTCATCCTGAAAAAAGCAGCCGGGCGGGAGAAGAATATCTACAACGGTTCTTAGACTTATAAGATGCAAATAATTCCTGCCATTGACATTATTGACGGTAAATGTGTTCGCCTATCACAAGGCGATTACGCGCAGAAAATTATATACAACGAAAACCCCGTGGAGGTGGCTAAACAATTTGAAGCGGCCGGAATAACCCGTTTGCATTTGGTAGATTTAGATGGAGCGAAAGCGCATCACATCATCAACCACGAAGTTTTGCGGCAAATTACTTTGCAAACAAAGTTGCAGGTTGACTTTGGTGGCGGCATAAAATCGGACGAGGACATTGAGAAAGCATTTGCTTGTGGTGCCACGCAAATTACAGCGGGTAGCATTGCCGTTAAATCGCGCGACACGGTTTTGAAGTGGTTCACAAAATACGGGGCTGATAAAATAATTATCGGGGCTGATGTGCGCGATGAATTCATTGCTGTGGGCGGTTGGATAGAAACCAGCCAGTTGAACATCTTCGATTTCTTAGAAGATTATATCAATCACGGAGCGATGTATGTCATCTGCACCGATATTGCGAAAGACGGTATGTTGCAGGGGGCTTCGGTGGCGTTGTATAAAAAGATACTGGGGCGTTTCCCTACGCTGAAACTTATTGCCAGTGGCGGGGTCAGCAACCTAAATGATTTGGAACTGTTGCAGCAGCATGGTTTGTATGGAGCGATTGTGGGCAAGGCGATTTACGAAGGCTGCATTTCTTTAGATGATTTATCAAAATTCAATTGATGTTAGCGAAGCGAATCATCCCCTGCCTTGATATTAAAGATGGGCGCACCGTGAAAGGTGTGAACTTCGAAAACCTGCGCGATGCCGGTGACCCGGTGGAGCTGGCGCGCATCTATGCCAATGAAGGAGCCGATGAATTGGTGTTCCTCGACATTTCTGCCACCGATGAAAAAAGAAAAACACTGGTAGCACTGGTGGAGCGGATAGCCGCAGAAATAAATATTCCCTTCACCGTAGGCGGTGGAATAACCACAGTAGATGATGTGTATGCCCTGCTGCAAAGCGGAGCCGATAAGGTTTCTATCAATTCGGCAGCGGTGCGCAATCCTTTGTTGATTTCGGAGATAGCCGATAAGTTCGGCAGCCAATGTTTGGTGCTGGCTATTGATGCCAAGCAAACACCCACGGGCTGGAAGGTATTTTTGAACGGAGGGAAGATTGAAACCCCGCTCGATTTATATGAATGGGCGAAGGAAGGAGCGAGCAGAGGTGCGGGAGAAATCCTCTTCACCTCTATGAATCATGACGGCACTAAGAACGGCTTTGCGAATGAGGCCCTGCGACAATTATCTGAAACCGTGAACATTCCCATCATTGCCTCGGGAGGCGCGGGAACTATGCCGCACTTTCTCGATACATTCACCATCGGCAAAGCCGATGCTGCATTGGCCGCCAGCATTTTTCATTTTGGTGAAATATCGATTGGCGAACTGAAAACCTATTTATTGCAACACGAAATAAGCATACGATTATGACGATAGATTTTACCAAAGGCAATGGCCTGGTGCCCGCCATTATTCAGGATTCAACCACGCAGAAAGTATTGATGCTGGGTTATATGAATGAAGAGGCATGGACGAAAACACAGGCCGACCAACGCGTTACATTCTTCAGCCGCAGCAAAAACAGGCTGTGGACCAAGGGCGAAGAAAGCGGTCATTATCTGCAGGTGGTTTCGGTGCAGGTAGATTGCGACAACGATACGCTGCTGATTAAGGCACAACCGACAGGGTCCGTGTGCCACACGGGTGCCGACACCTGTTGGGCCGAGGAAAACAAAGCCGATGCGCTTTCTTTTCTACATGAATTGGAAAACACGATTGCCGATAGGAAAAACAAGCCCGATGAAAACTCCTATACCTCGCAATTGTTTGCACGCGGCATCAACAAAATAGCGCAGAAGGTGGGCGAAGAGGCCGTTGAACTGGTGATAGAGGCCAAGGATAATAACCGCGATTTGTTTATGAACGAAGCCGCTGATTTGCTGTTTCATTATCTGCTGCTGCTATCGGCCAAAGACACCAACCTGAGCCAGGTGGTGAAGGTGCTGGAAGGGCGAAAAAAATAAAAGCGCGAAGGATTTTCTTATCGCTTTGCCTAATGGCAGCGAAGGATAATTGTGTGATGGACCTATAAATCCCTGCCGGCTACAACTCTTCCTCCGGAAGCACAAGCCCTGTTTCTTCTGCCAATCTTATAAGTGCCTGATGAATCACCTCCTTTAGTTTTGTAAAATCATTGGGCTTGCGGATATAATCGTTTGCCCCCAATTTGAGAAGGGTCTTTACCAAACTGCCTTCGTATTGAATATCGCTCGGAAAGGAAGTAGATAAGATGATGACGATAAGCTGCTTCAGTCTTTCGTCTTTTTTTATTTCATATAAACATTCGTAACCCGTTTTGCGGTGCATACTAAGGTCAAGAAAAAGAACATCGGGAAGCCTGGCTACATTTTCCGAAAGATAGGCCATCAGTTCTTCGCCATCATTCACGGTGGTAAGCGAAGCGTTCACGGGTATTTCTGTCAAAGCAGTTTCAAAAAACTGGATGTCATCAAGGTCGTCTTCGGCATAAAGAATGCGAATTGGGGGTAAATTCATTTTATTTTTTAGTGGGGGGCAAATTATAAGTCCGGCAATTAAACTATGAATCGGCAAAACTAGGGGATTCAATCTGCCGAGGGTTATATGGTTTTAGAAAAAAGTTATACAATTCACACTTTTCTTCCCCCAAAATAGTTATTCAAAAAAATCTCATCAACAAATAAACAGTTCGATAATCAGAATCGCCCCCCTACCGGGAAACCTGCCAACCCAAAATTTTTTACTAAACCATCCTTGCCAAGATTGAAGGGCAACCAATCAATTTCAAATCGCTGCCCGGCAGGGTTGCCGAACTTTTCAAAATATTCAGAACCGTAATTGACAGGTTTGCAAAGGCTTTTATCCTTCTCAAAACACGCGATGGCAGACTTGCCAACCCTAAAAATCTTTTCAAAACAGGGCTTTGCAAACTGATATAGTTTATATATTTATAAGAATATTTTTTATTTCAGATGATATACAAATAGCTCTCTCAAGAATTATATTAATATCAATTGATAGAGTCGTAATTATTTAAAGAATAACTATTCACTCAAATGATTCTATAGATATTCTTGTAAGAATACTTAATCTATCAACTGATATGGTCATTATTCTTCTAAGTACACTTACTATATCAGTATTTTAAATCGTATTTTTTAAACCAAAACCTCTCTGTTATGTCAGAAAACACACTAAAAGATTCCGAAACTAAGTTTTATCCTTCCCCCAACCTAACTATTTACAAAGCTTTGATGTTTGCTAAGATGATGAACGACAATCCTGCTTAGGCAGGCATACTCAGCACAGCTATTTTATCAGGCGCTTGACTTTTTAGCTACTTCCTCTCCTGCTTAAAACAAGAAACCCCACTCGATGGAGCGGGGTTTCTTGTTTGTATAATAAACAGATTACTGAATCACAATCCTCTTCACCGCCATTCCGTTTTCCGAACTCAGGCGAAGGAAATAAACGCCCTTAGAAAAATTACTTAGGTCAAATTCGCGGGTAAATGAGGTAGTTGCTTTTTCATTCTTAAAGGTACAAACCAACTGACCGCCTGTGGTAATCAAATCCATCTTCAGGTCCTGCACAGTAGTTGAATTGAAATACAAAGTAAACCGGCCCTGAGAAGGATTAGGGAACAATTCAACGCTGCTGCCCGCTATCGCTTCGAGACCATCGCATATCGCAAGATTAATCGTATCAGTAGCGCTGCAACCTTGCTTGCTTACTATTACATATAATTGTGCCGTTTGATTATTACCCGGCAAAGTAACCGTAGCCGTAGTATCTCCATTCGACCATAAGAAAGAAGCGCCAGCATTACCGGCATTCAATACCAACGGAACACATGCAGAAGTATCGTTTCCAATGTTTACCACTGGAACCTCATTAATAGTTACCTGCACCGAGTCAGAAGCCGTGCAGTTATTAGCATCGGTAATCGTTACGGCATAGCTGCCGCTGGTGCTCGTGGTTAAGGTTTGCGCACCGGTGCTGTTATACCATAAATAAGTAGTAGCTCCGCTGCCTGCATCAATAGTTACACTGCCACCACATTGGGTAATTGGATTGCCTAAATCAAATGTTGGAGGAGTGTTCACCGTAATTACAATAGCATCTGAACCAATGCAGGTATTGGCATCGGTAATCGTTACCGAATAGGTGCCGCTGCTGTCGGTGGTTAGAGTTTGAGCGGTGCTGTTATCGCTCCATAAATAATTGGAACCGGCATTGCCTGCATTCAACGTAAACGAGCCACCGCAAAGGATGGTATCGCTGCCTAAGGTCACCACGGGTGCAGTGTTCAGGGTAACATGAATGGTATCACTATAAGTGCAAGAACCGTTATTTACCGTGACGCTGTAATTGCCGGTAGCAGACACGGAGGTTGTTGAAGTAGAAGCTCCGTTGCTCCAGGCGTAACTAACAGCCGAAGGGTCATCTAAAAATAAACCAACCGATGAACCACAAAGGGCCGTATCGGCACCCAAACTGGAACCACCGCTACCCACCGAAACAGAAGTAGTGGCCGTAGCCGAGCAATTAGTGGTAGGGTCGGTAACTGTAACATTATAACTAGTGTTGCCGGTAGGGCTTGCCACCGGGTTGCCGATAGAAGAAGAGGTAAGGCTGCCGGATGGCGACCATTGATAAACAGGTTGCGCGGTGTTGTTTAATGTCAGCGTCCAGTTAACCAAGCTGCCGGTATCCGTACCGGCTAAATCAGATACCACTAATCTCCACAAACCATTTGCATTGCCGCCAATACTGCTTAGAAGTCCATCCGGTTTGTATGAACCGCTGAAAGGCGCAGTACCCGATAAAATAGTGGCAGTAGCATTTGGGAAGAAACAGGTATTGGTATAATTATCGCCTGTTGAGCCTCTTCTGTTGGACAGAATAGCGCTATCTCCACTTGGGGCATATAACACGATAAGCAAATCACCATCAAACGAGTGAGTGATATTCAAACAAACGGAGACTATACTGGCAGCAGACAATGTTGCAGGGCTAATACCGCTAATCGCAATATTGGAGGCAACACCGGCCGGTGTGTTATCGGGTATTGACACCCGGTTATTATTACTAAAACTCAATGGCTGAACTCCGCTAATGGTAGCCGCAACGCTAAGTTGA
>CANJVG010000049.1 GCA_947478005.1 Bacteroidota bacterium | reverse complement strand
GGCAGGTGTGCAGCGGTTGAGGAGGTTGTCGTTGAGCGAGATGCGGGTGGTGCTGGCAAAGCCGCTGACGTTGGCGCTTACGCGCTTGGTTTGTTTGCTGGCATCGAACATGTAAACGTTGGTGGCGGGTATGCAGTTGGCGCGCGCCAACGACAGGATTTCTTCTTTCAGTTTGCCTTCGGTCAGAGGTTTGTAATCATTAAAAATAGGCGCGAGGAAAACCGGGGCAATGAAGGCGCCAAACATCATGAAGAGGATTGTGCCGCTGGCGCCCCACAGCCACCAGTTTTTGCCGGCTTTGCGCAGGGCAATGTAAAGCGCCATCAATAGGGGCCCGCCAAAAAGCAGACCGATGCCCAGGCCTTTCAGGTTCTCAATCATCCATTGCGGAAAGCTGAGATTGGAAAGTTCATACTGATGTTCGCGGAAATAATCCTGATAGACACTGAACGGAAACGAGAGCACCCAAACGAGCAGAATATACAGCAGGGCGTAAATCAGATTCTGTAAGTTTTTGCTTTTGACTTTAGTGGCAAGGCTTTTTATCTTTTGAGATAAACCCAAATGCAAAAACACAAAGGCAACCATAAAGCCATAGAGCAGATTCCAAATCTGCAACCAGTAGCCGCCTTCGAAATAGGCATCACTCTTGGCCTTTGCCTCGGGCGAAAGCATGTTTAGATAATGCTGGGTAGCTGAATCAATATTGAATGGAGGTGTGGCGGCAATAGTGGTTGCGCTATCAACCACTATGGAAGTGCTGTCCTGCGCAAAGAGATTTGTAATTAGAAGAACTGCGAAAAGAAGTAGGATGGTTTTTCTCATTGGGTGAATATTTGTGGAAGTGAATATAGAAGAGTTTGGAAACAGCAATGCCTCCCGGTTAGGAGAGGCATTGCTGTTTATAGAATTCAGAATGAGAAATTAAGCCTTAGCAACTGCACCCAGCACCTTGGCCATGGTTTCGCCAATAGCTGCCGGTGAATCTACTACGGTAATTCCGCACTCGCGCATAATCTGCATTTTGGCAGCAGCCGTATCATCTTTTCCTCCAATGATAGCACCGGCATGTCCCATCCTTCTACCGGCAGGAGCTGTTTGCCCGGCAATAAAACCAACTACGGGTTTGCGGTTGTTATCTTTTATCCAACGGGCAGCATCTGCTTCGAGCGAGCCACCAATTTCACCGATCATAATAATGCCGTCTGTTTCGGGGTCATTCATAAAAAGCTCTACCGCTTCTTTGGTCGTAGTGCCAATAATCGGGTCGCCTCCGATACCAATAGCCGTAGAAACACCCAAGCCTGCTTTCACCACCTGGTCAGCCGCTTCGTAAGTAAGTGTTCCGCTTTTAGATACAATACCAATTCTGCCTTTCTTGAAAACAAAACCAGGCATGATACCTACCTTAGCTTCCTCAGGAGTAATAACACCCGGGCAATTTGGACCTACTAATCTTGTGCATTTATCGCTGAGGTAGCTTTTTACCTTTACCATGTCCTGCACCGGAATTCCTTCGGTAATACATACCACTAATTCAATGCCTGCATCAGCGGCTTCCATGATAGCATCGGCTGCAAAAGCAGGCGGCACAAAAATAATGCTCACGTTGCAACCCGTTGCTTTGCGTGCATCGCTCACGGTGTTGAACACCGGTTTGTCTAAATGCGTTTCACCGCCTTTGCCGGGAGTCACTCCACCCACCACATTAGTTTTATAGGCAATCATTTGTTCGGCATGGTAAGTTCCTTCCTTGCCTGTGAAACCCTGCACAATAATTTTCGAATTCTTGTTTACTAGTACGCTCATATAGAAAGTATTGGTTGTTTAGTACTTGGCATTTCTGCGCAAGTCTTTTAAAAAATCGCTGGCGAATATAAAATCAAAAAGCTCTCCGTCTGTAATCTTCATGATCTCCTCCTTTGTTCCCTCCCAGTATTTCAAACCTTCGTGTAGAAACAACACTTTGTCACCAATACCCATTACGCTATTCATGTCGTGGGTATTGACAACCGTGGTCATGTTATATTCTATGGTGATTTCCCTAATCAGGTCATCAATTACAATAGCGGTTTTAGGGTCAAGGCCGGAGTTTGGCTCATCGCAAAACAAATACTTAGGATTCATAACAATAGCTCGGGCAATTCCCACGCGTTTTTTCATGCCTCCCGAAAGTTCGCCCGGAAATTTCTTATTGGTATTAGGAAGATTCACTCTACCCAAACAGAAATTCACTCGCTCGCGCTTTTCTTCTTCTGTTTGGTTTGTAAACATATCCAACGGGAAACGCACATTCTCTTCCACGCTCAATGAATCGAAGAGAGCAGTGCCCTGAAACAACATGCCTATTTCCCTGCGAATGGTTTTTCGTTGGGTAAAATCCATTTCGGTCAAATTGCGACCATCATAAGAAATGATTCCACTATCAGGTTCAAAAAGACCGACCATACATTTCAGCGTAACGGTTTTCCCCGAACCTGATTTGCCGATAATGAGATTACACTTACCACTATCAAACGTAGACGATATGCCCTTGAGCACCTGCTGCGCGTTGAAGTTTTTCTTTATGTCTTTTATTTCTATCACAGTAGCAGGAAGGCAACAAAAAAGTTTACAATCATCATTACTATAGAGCTAACTACTACCGCTTGGGTAGAAGACTTTCCAATTTCAACAGCACCTCCTTGCACGGTAAATCCCTTGTAGCAGGAAATAGAAGAAAGTGTAAAGCCGAATAGAGCTGCTTTAACGAGCATGATAAAAACATCGTAGCCGTCAAAGCCGTCCTGCACTCCACGAAAGTATTCTGTGGTGGAAAAAAATCCTCCCAAAATGCCGGCTCCCCAGCCACCTATAATACCAAGCACAACAGCAATAACGACCAACATAGGTACCACGAAAACCGAAGCAGCTATTTTAGGACCTATCAAGTAGGCCGGGGTGTTCACTCCCATGATTTCATAAGCATCTATCTGTTCTGATATTCTCATGGTTCCTAATTCCGAAGCAATATTGGAACCGACTTTTCCGGCAAGAAGGAGTGCTGAAACGGTAGGCGCTAACTCCAAAATCATTCCTTTACGAACAATAGAACCAATCCACCACATAGGCACTAAACTGATAGACCGGAATTGATAGGCAAACTGCACTGCACTTACACCACCAATAAAAGTAGAGACAATGGCAATGATGGGTAGTGAACCAATACCGATATCGCGTGCCTGACGGAAAATTTCTTTCCAATACATCTGCGGTTTTTCCGGCTTGGAAAAAGAGCTGTACATTAAGGTTAGATAACTGCCGAGTTGCTCGAAAAGTTTTATCATAAGTGAGGGTGCTAAGAAAGGAAAATTTTGACAATGCAATCATCACCGAAAGAGATAGTCGACCTCCGTGCTAAAGTTTTAAGTTTGCAGGATGAATAAGAAGATAGTCATCACAGGAGCCACCAAAGGAATAGGAAAAGCAATAGCAGAAAAGTTTGCTAAAGAGGGTTGGGATTTGGCACTCTGCGCCAGAAATGAGAATGATTTGCTTTCGCTTCAGTCCGAAATCCAAAATACGCAATCCAAAATTCTAATTCAAAAATGCGATGTAAGTAAGAAGGAAGAAGTAAAGGCCTTTGCCGAAAAAATCGGAAAGGAATTTGGAGCCGTTGATATACTGATAAATAACGCTGGTGTGTTTTTCCCGGGGCAGATTATTAATGAAGAAGAGGGCATTTTAGAGAAGCTGATTGAAACCAATCTGTACAGTGCTTATAACATGAGCAGAATGTTGCTGCCTAAAATGATAGAAAAGAAGGCAGGGCACATTTTCAATCTCTGCTCAGTGGCCAGTTTGGGAGCCTATTCCAATGGTGGATCTTATTCTATTTCGAAGTTTGCTTTGCTGGGGCTGTCGAAAGCCTTGCGCGAAGAGCTGAAGGAGCATTCTATAAAAGTAACTTCTCTAATCCCTGGTGCAACCTATACGGATTCGTGGAGCCAAAGCGGTTTGCCCGAATCAAGATTTATGAAGTCGGAAGACATTGCTAAACTAGTTTGGGATATTTATCACCTTTCAGAAAGTACGGTGGTGGAAGAAATTCTGTTGCGCCCAATCCTGGGAGATATTTAAAAGCTGAATAGTCGGAAGAATTAAAATCTTGTTAATCTTGCCTGCGTAGAACCCAAAAATTTGAAACCCGCAATCAGAAAATTACCTTTGAAATTAAATTCAATTACTACTATGAAAAAAATATTAACCATCGCTATCGCTCTTCTATATGTAAGTGCGATTTCTGCTCAAACCACTAAGAGTGCGCCTGTTGATCACACCAATGATGGACACAATCATGAGGGTCATACTCATGATGTTTCTGCTAGTGTAGCTCCTGCTCCAAAACCGGAAGAGAAAAAAGTAGAAGCTCCTGCGAATCCTAATGCCGCTAAAATTATTTTCAAAGAAGAGAACTACTCTTTTGGTGAAGTAGCAGAAGGCCCACAGGTAACCCACGAATTCAGATTCAGCAACACAGGCAAGGAGCCTTTGATTTTGAGTAATGTTCATGCAAGTTGCGGTTGCACTACTCCGAGCTGGCCAAAAGAACCAATCCTTCCGGGAAAGGATGCTGCTATTTTGGTAACTTACAATACGCAGGGAAGACCTGGTTCCTTTACGAAATCAATAACTATCACCTCCAATTCAGATACTCCCAACAAAATTATTTACATCAAGGGTGAAGTAGTGAAAGCTGAACCTGAGAAATCAGTTCCATTGGAGCAGCCAAGTTTATTGGCTCCGAAGAACTAATTATTCCTATAAGGTTCCTGATGTAAAAACTCCGTTCCTTGCAACGGAGTTTTTTATTTCTTCGCATTCTGTTCCATTTTCAAATTATTACAACGCAAATTATAACTCATGCCCAAAGTCTCTGTTAAAGGTCAGCAAATGCCTGCTTCGCCAATTCGCAAACTTGTGCCTTACTCCGATGCTGCTAAGAAAAGAGGTTTGAAGGTTTATCACCTGAACATCGGACAGCCCGATTTAGAAACACCGCCACAGTTTTGGAACAAGTTGAAGAATCTTGACACCAAAGTATTGGAATACTGCCCAAGCAACGGCATAGAATCTTACCGCAAAAAGTTTGCACAGTATTATAACAACATTGGTATTGCGGTAGATGCCTCTGATTTTATGATTACTGAAGGTGCGAGTGAAGCACTTTCCTTTGGTATGCTAAGCTGTCTCGATGAAGATGATGAAATCATCATCCCCGAGCCCATGTACGCCAACTATATAGGCTTTGCCACCGTTGGAAAAATAAAAGTAAAACCTATTCCAACTTCTATCGAAAGCAGTTTCGCTCTTCCACCCATTGAAGATTTTGAAAAAGCAATCACTGCCAAAACAAAGGCTATTCTTATCTGCAATCCGAATAACCCTACCGGATATTTGTACAGCAAAGAAGAGTTACTTGTACTACGCGAAATTTGTTTGAAGCATGACTTGTTTCTGTTTGTGGATGAGGTTTATCGTGAGTTTCTGTATGGTGGCAATAGCTTTTTTAGTGCCTTGAACTTGGAGGGAATGCAAAACCATGTAGTCGTCTTCGATTCTATTTCAAAGAGATTCTCAGCTTGTGGAGCGCGCATTGGTGCTATCGTTACCCGCAATAAAGAAGTGTTGGCTTCTGCTTTAAAATTTGGTCAGGCTCGTCTTTCGCCAAACTCGCTGGGACAAATTGCGGGCGAAGATTTGTTTGATCTTGGCAAAGAATATTATGACGGCATTATAGCAGAATATCAGAAGCGCAGAAATATACTGGTGGACTCCCTCAATAAAATTCCCGGAGTGGTTTGTCCTAATCCTGGAGGAGCATTTTATGCGGTGGCTTCTTTACCTGTCAAAGATACAGATGTGTTCTGCCAATGGATGTTGGAGAATTTCTCTTACGAAAATTCTACCGTCATGATGGCGCCTGCTTCGGGATTTTACTCGACTGAAGGTTCCGGTAAAAATCAGGTGCGCATCGCTTATGTGTTGAACACAGAAGATTTAAAAGCAGCCGTGAAATGTTTGGAAGAAGGGCTGAAAGAATATGCCCTTGTGGATGCTACTGCGTTAGTGAACTAGCAAAATCAGAAAGCGATTCGGAATAATCATCAATCAGTAGTTTGTCTTTCTTGGTCAACTTCTTTTTGTCGCCTACAAATACGGTTATCATGCCGGCCGTTCTTCCAAACTGCATATCGGTGATGGAGTCACCCACCATAATCGATTTAGCGAAATCAATCTCGGGAAAATCTTTCTTAGCTCTGTTAGCCATTCCAATTTCCGGTTTGCGTAGTTGCCAAAAATCGTTTGCAACAATATCGGTAGCTGCATAAATCATATGAATGCGCCCGCCATACTTTCTTACTTCTTTCAGCATTTCCGAATGAATGAGTTTCAAATCATCTTCACTCATCAACCCCTTCCCTACGCCTTGCTGATTGGTCACAATTAAGATTCTGCGGAAGCGATTCGAAATACTTTTTAGGGCATCTAATACTCCTTCCAAAAAATAAAACTCATCCCACTTTTTTACATAATCGTTTGGGTAATGCAGATTGATAACGCCATCGCGGTCAAGGAAGAGCGACCAGGTTTTGTCAATTGTGATTTCGCTTAACTTCATGAACCCATTTGTTTAAAATCTTCCTGCGCTTTCTGAAAATCTTCAGGAATACCTATATCAATAAAGTAGTTCTCAAACACTTTTCCGTTTAGTTTCTTTTCGCTCACGCTCTTTTCCAACACTTCTTTTTCGAAAGAAAACTTCTCTTCTGCCACAGTATCAAGTATGTTCTTGCTGAAGAAATAAACACCTCCGTTTATCAATCCTTCGGCTAAAGGCTTCTTCTCTTCAAACTGAACAATGCGCTCTTCTTTCATCTGTACCGTTCCATACCTATCAAAGTTCTTCATGGGTTTCAGAGCGAGTGAAATATCTGCTTCGGTACTAAAATGAAACTCTTTAAGCGCACCTAAATCAATATCGAAGAACGTATCGCCATTCAGCACGAAGGCATAATCGCTTATTCGTTCAAATGCTTTCTTAATTCCTCCTCCTGTGCCCAGTGGTTCTTTTTCTTTCACATAGGTAATTTCTACGTCCAGATATTTATCACCGAAATAAGATTCAATTACAAATGCTTTATAACCTACTGATAGAATCGCCTTCTTAATCTTCTGCCTGGTGAGGTAAACGAACACGTAATGAAGAAACGGCTTGCCGTTTATCATAGCCATCGGCTTAGGTAAATCGTTGGTAATTTCTTTGAGGCGTGTGCCTAAGCCGCCTGCTAAAACGATACAAGGAATAGATGAATCTGCCATGTGCAACTATTGTTTTTCGGTAGGGAAAAGTTTCTCTTCCACCAGCTGACAGATGATATGCCCTATTAAGATATGGCTCTCTTGGATGCGCGGAGTATCTTTACTCGGTACATTAAAAAGATAATCGCAGCTATCCTTCATTTGGCCTCCGCTTTCACCGGTAAAGGAAATCACCACCATGCCGCGTGTCTTTGCTTCTGCTTGGGCCAGCAAAATATTCTTCGAGTTGCCTGAGGTGGAAAGGCCTATCAGCACATCGCCTTTGCGGCCGTGTGCTTTTATAGCCCGCTCATATATTTGGTCGTAACTGTAATCATTTGCCACAGCGGTCAGGAAAGAAGTATTTACATGCAGTGCCTCAGCAGGCAGTGGTTCGCGGTCACTGTAAAAGCGACCGGTAAACTCTGCGGCCAAATGCTGTGCATCGGCTGCACTGCCGCCATTGCCGCATAAATACAAACGATGTCCGTTTTTAAATGCTTCCGCAATCTGGTCGGCCGCATCCTGTATTCGCTTCACAAAAAAATCATTCGCCAGAATTTTTTCCTTGACTTCAATAGACGAAGAAATGATGGATTTTATTTTTTGCTGCATGGCACAAACTTCTAAAAACTTTTCAGAAATGAGCGAGAGGATTTGAACTTACCCGAAACCGAAGACTCAGTTGCAGATATTGCCCAAGTGATTCTTGAATCTAAGCGGGCAGGTAATAGGGCTGCCGGATAATGTGTCTAAACCATTGTTGGTCAACATAACGCTATCAACTGTGGTAAACACACGTGATGATAAAATACCTGTGCCGTTTATAATATTGGAATAGGGTGGAAGTGCCTCACCAGAGGTAATGCCATTTTGTGCCTGTTGCGAGTTTACTAAAAGCGCCAAATCAATTCCTCCAGCGGCAAAAATAAAATCCATCTTCACAAACTGACGGTAAACAGAAGGGGAGGTCACCAAATTTTTAGCCAGATTGGTCAGCAGGATGTCGGCTGTAAATTCCGATTTTACCGTTCCTCCCGAAACATAATCGCTCAACAGCGACTTGAAGAAGGGAACATCTACGTAAGCATCCTTTTGCAGGGAGTTATCTGCAGTTAAATATTCGCGGTAATAAAAACGAACGGTCAAATCGTACACTCCGGCATTGGGCTGCGAATACCAGCTTAAACCTGAGGCATACTTATTCTGTAAGTTTATTTTGTAACCTGTAATGGCATTAATGGGGGTATTGATAGTCATTTTATCTATCAACAAAATATTTAAGCGAGGGTCATCGCTGGTGTGGGCCAGCATTTTGCCGTTGCGCGAAATCTCTAACTTATATGACCGGCTTACATTCAATGTAGCGTTGAACGTGTAAAGGATATTCGGGGTATTGGCAAACAAGCCTGAATCTTTTGGCAAGCCTAACAGGTTGCCATCTACCTTATGCAACAAAAAAGAATCTTTTCGGTTGCGGTTTACATCATATCCAATCAACTTGACGGTTATCGAATCGTTGTAATAAACCGAGTCTGACACCCCCGCAGCAGGATAGGCGTTGCCATCTATCAAATAAGCCTTTTGAATACGGATATAATGGGTGGTTTCATTCTTATTCAGCAAACCATACACCACCGGAATTTCCTGATAAGGTGCCGTTAAATCAAAATCCTTTTTGCAACCGCTAAAGAAGATAAAACCAAGCAGGGCGAATAGAAAATAGGTCCGTTTCATAGGGCGGCAAATGTATCAGAAAACTTCTTTTGCCCTCAAATATTTTGCAATACAGGATTGAATACAGACTTTCGCCTCTCATCAACAAATCAGCCATGTCGGTTCATAAAGAAATTAAGCGCGTTACTACGCACACCTTGCAGGAATTTAAAGAGAAGGGAATTAAAATCTCCATGCTCACCGCCTACGATTTTTCCATGGCGCGTATTATCGACACGGGAGGCCTCGATGTTATCCTGGTAGGCGATTCGGCCAGCAATGTAATGGCCGGCCACGAAACTACCTTGCCCATTACCCTCGAGCAAATGATATACCATGCAGCTTCGGTAGTGCGTGGGGTAACTCGTGCATTGGTTGTGGTCGATTTACCTTTTGGTTATTATCAGGGCAACTCGCGTCTGGCGCTGGAGTCGGCCATTCGCATTATGAAAGAAGCCGGAGCTCATGCCGTAAAACTCGAAGGCGGAGGCGAAATTCGCGAAAGTGTTGAGCGTATTCTCACAGCCGGAATCCCCGTGATGGGTCACCTCGGTTTAACGCCCCAATCCATTTATAAATTTGGCACCTACACCGTACGCGCCAAGGAGGAAATAGAAGCCAAGAAACTGTTGGAAGATGCTTTGCTGCTGCAAAAAAGCGGATGCTTTGCCATTGTGCTCGAAAAGATTCCTGCCAAACTTGCCACCGCTGTTTCCAAAGAATTGCTGATACCCACTATTGGCATTGGGGCGGGCGGAGGCACCGATGGACAAGTCTTGGTTTCCCACGATATGCTCGGCATCACCAAAGAATTCAAACCCCGCTTCCTGCGCAGATACCTGAACCTGGCCGAGCAAATAGAAAATGCCGTGAAACAATATGTGGACGATGTAAAGTCCAAAAATTTCCCGAATAAGGACGAGCAGTATTGATAGAAAGACGGAGGCTTGTAACTACTTAATAATGGCTTTGGATGTTCAGCCACAGGCATAACTAATATTTTCTTTTTTTTGCGTTAAAATGCACCTAAAGATAGGTTCCGGGAGCATAATTACTTGTTAGGGTGGCTTCGGAACTTGTTCCGGGGGTATAATTACTCGTTAGGGTGCCTTCGGAACAAATACTAAAGGCTGTATTTCATATTATAGATGCACTGGAAGGAATGCGGAGCAAAGTGTTAGACGAGCGATGCAGTTGTCTGGCAGAGAGAAAATTGAACGAAAAATGACAGACGACAAACGAAGCGCCCTACTTCCCGCGTCCGTAAATAACGGTAAGCACCGTATAAATCATAATCTTAAAATCCATCGCCAGGCTCATGTTCTCGATGTAGATGATATCATATTTCAACCGTTTCACCATCTCCTGCACAGTCGAGGCATAGCCATACTTCACCATCCCCAGCGAAGTAATCCCCGGCTTCACCTTAAACACATGGCGGTAATAAGGCGCAAACTGCACAATCTGGTCCGCATAAAACTTCCGCTCCGCGCGCGGGCCCACAATGCTCATTTCGCCCTTTATCACATTCATAAACTGAGGCAACTCATCAATCCGATACTTCCGAATCACCTTGCCTATAGGCGTAATCCTATCGTCATTCTCCCCTGTCAGCTGCGGCCCGTTCTTCTCCGCCCCCTGCCTCATCGACCGGAACTTATAAATATGAAAAGGCTTGCCATAATGTCCCAGCCGCTCCTGCGTGTAGAAGAAAGACCCTCGGTCCGTCAGCCAAACAATCAATGCCACCGGCACCGTTATCGGCAACGTAACTATCAGGGCAAAAATAGAAGCCACCACATCAAACCATCGCTTCGTAATCACCTCCCACTCCTTCAATAGTTGCGGAGGAATTTCAATAAACGCCTCGCCAATAGCATGATTCATGCGCACCGTGCCCGAAAGAATATCATACATATCGGGTATAATCCGAATCGTAATATTCTTATCTGCCAGCCGGTTAATAATATCATTCAACTGCGGGTGTTCCGAAGATTCAACTGCAATAATCACCTCCTCAATTTCCTCATCCGCATCTATCACCCGCTCCAGGTCCGCCAGCTTACCCAGCTCGCTCAACTCAGTCGTCAGCGCGTTCTTCACCTTGCCGTTCAGCTCCAGATATCCCACAAAGTGAAACCCAAAGAAAGTTTCCTTGCTCTTCATTTCTTCATAAAGCTCATTCGCCTTGCTACTGCTGCCTATCATCAGCGTCTTGAACCCCACCTTCCCCACTCTGATATTATGCTTCACCCACGACATGATCAGCATTCGGAAAAAAGCCGTAAACAAAAACTGGAAAGCAAACAAGGCAAAGAAGGTAAGGTAATAATCCGAATAGCGCCTTACCCGGTCATCGAGTAGCAACGCAAAGAAGATGATGATGCTGCCAACAAAAGAAACCACAAAAGCCTTCGCCAACTCCTGCAACCGCGACTTACGGTAAAGGTCTGTGTAGGTTCCCGTTACATAGTGGAACAACATCCATAAACCCAAAATAGCCAGCAAGCCGGCAAAGAAATTGTCATCAGCAAAAGGCAGGTTCAAATTAAACGGCAGCCCCTCAATAACTATCTTCCGAAACTGAAACAGATGATACCAGGCTAACACCGAAGCCAGGCAATCGCACAGCACATAAAGGACGATAATGGATTTTCTATTTTTCATTCAACTGCCGCTGTTGATGTTCTCATCAACAACATGCTCAGGTTAAAAGTGTACCAACTTTACATTATCAATATAAACATTGCCTCCTGCGGTCGTGTATGGCCGCAGCGCTTCAAAGTACACGTTGTAAGAATCTGCCCGAACCGTACCAACATAATTACTAAGCTTCAAATACATTTTACTCCAGCTATTTTTGGGAGTAACAAATAGAATCGGGTACTTCACTACATTGGTAGAACCGTAAGTGGCATAAAAGCCCGAATAAAACGGCACTTCCGCTTTGTAGTCAAACTCCAGCCATATTTCCTGCCCGGCAGGCAATGCTTTCTTGGTTGTATAAACCGCTTCCATACTGGAGTCAGTTGCGTTTACCGTAAGCTGTCCATAGAAATTTGAAGTGCCATATACCTTTTCCATATTAGTATCAAATCCATTCCCTGCTTCAAAATTTTCTTCTGCAGCAAAAAATGCCGCAGGTTTGTACTTAAAAGCAGGATGATGCACATATTGATTTGGAGCTGTGGCAGAAATAGAAAAGGTATCGGGCTCAAAAAAAGGATACTGCACACGCACACCGCCCTGCCCGCTTTCATAAATGCCGGCACTTACCACAAAGCGCACTGTGCCCTGCTCGGCCAACACCGGATAATTACACGGCAATTCATAGGCCCCTATATTGTCCTTGTTAACCTCGACCCAAACATCCGTTATTCCATTGTCACCCAGCGAAGCCGAATTCACTGTAGCCGAATCCATCCGCATATAAAATGGCACTCCGCCATTCGGCATCTTTTTGCAGGAAGGAGTCAGGAAGATAAAGGCGGTTAAGAGGAAAAGAGAAAAGTAAAATCTCATGAGCAATAGTTCGGGCAGTAAACGCTGGTTCTCTAAAAAGATTGCGAAGAAAGAAAAAATAGTGATTGGTAAATGATAGGCTTTCTACTAATCCATGGATATACTAATCTACTAATCACTAATCCTTTATTTTTCTATCACCTGCGCATTTATTTTATCGAGAATCTGCTGCGCCACGTGCATGGCGTTGTAACCCTCCAGCACACTCACCGGCACCGGCTTGTTTTGGGTAATAGATTTATGAAACAACTCTAACTCCATCTGGATGGCGTTCACGTCTTTCTTTTCAGCCGTTTCGTAGGTAATATACTTCTTTGTATTGTCGGGCAAATCAATTTCAAAGTGATTGCTTTCTCCATTCGTAGAAGGCATCGTGTCTTCAATTCGAAACACATCGCTCTTCTTCTTCAAAAAATCCATACTGATATAAGCCCCCGGTTGAAAGATGCGCATCTTCCGCATACTCTTCACCGATATCCTGCTGGCGGTAATATTAGCCACACAACCATTATCAAACTCAATACGCGCATTGGCTATATCAGGGCTCTTCGAAAGTATCGCCACACCGCTGGCACTTATTCGTTTCACATTGGCTTTCACTAAACTCAGAATAATATCAATATCATGAATCATTAAATCCAGCACCACCGATACATCCGTTCCGCGAGGGTTAAATTCAGCGAGTCGATGCACTTCAATAAACATCGGCTTCATGTTCTTTTTATTCAACGAGAGCAAGGCCGGGTTAAATCTCTCCACATGACCCACCATCGCCTTAATACCTGCTTCCTCCACCAGTTCCACTAGCTCCTTAGCTTCCTTCACGGAACCTGCCAGCGGCTTCTCAATAAAAATATGCTTCGCCTTTTTAATGGCATCCTTCGCAATTTCAAAATGGGTAGTGGTAGGCGAAACAATATCAATAGCGTCACAACTCTCCATCAACTTCTTAGCCGAATCAAAGCGCTTAATGCCGAACTCTTCTTCTGCCTTCAACGCAATCTTATCATCCGGGTCAAAGAATCCAACTAGCTGGAACCCTGAAATCTCCTTCAACAATCGAACATGGATTTTACCCAGATGTCCCACCCCGAAAATACCAATGCGAACAATTTTTGCCATGTAACGAATGTAAACGGGCGCAGATATGTGGCTGGCAATCGGCAACAAATAGTTTGCAAATGAATATGTGGATTGTAGTTTGAAATGGAAAAACAAAAAAGCCCTTCGCTTTTTTGCGAAGGGCTTTGTATTTACATTCGGCTGTTAAACCGAACTGGTTGTCTAATCAAACTTCAGATCAAGAGCTAAACCTCTCAACTCGTGCATTAACACGTTGAATGATTCAGGTATTCCCGCCTCAGGGATATTGTCACCCTTCACAATAGCTTCGTAAGTCTTCGCACGACCAATGATGTCATCCGATTTAACGGTAAGTAACTCTTGTAGAATGTTGGCTGCACCATAAGCTTCCAATGCCCAAACCTCCATTTCTCCAAAACGCTGACCTCCGAACTGTGCTTTACCTCCCAACGGCTGTTGAGTAATAAGAGAGTAAGGTCCGATAGAACGAGCGTGCATCTTATCATCCACCATGTGTATCAACTTAATCATATAAATGATGCCCACTGTAGTTTCTTGGTCAAAACGCTCTCCGGTTTGCCCGTCATATAGATAAGTAGAACCCAATTCAGGTAAACCCGCTTTCTTGATGTAAGAACTAATTTCATCCAACGAAGCACCGTCAAAAATTGGTGTAGCGAACTTAACGCCTAACTTCTGACCAGCCCACGCAAGAACCGTTTCATAAATCTGACCTAAGTTCATACGCGAAGGTACCCCTAGTGGATTCAATACTATATCAACTGGTGTTCCATCTTCGAGGAAAGGCATATCTTCTGCACGAACAATACGAGCAACAATACCCTTATTACCGTGACGACCAGCCATTTTATCACCCACCTTCAGCTTACGCTTCTTAGCAATGTAAACCTTAGCCAGTTTCAATACACCTGCCGGTAATTCATCACCGATAGAAATATTGAACTTCTCTCTCTTGAAACGACCGGTTTCTTCGTTCATGCGCATGTTAAAGTTATGCAGCATAATCTTCACCAACTTATTCGTGTCTTCGTCCTTCGTCCAGTTATTGCCATCTGTTACGCTAAAGTCTAAGTCGCCTAACAAACGTCCGGTAAACTTGGTTCCCTTGCTCACTAATTCTTCCTTGTAGATAGTCTGGATTCCGGTAGTTACCTTTCCGCTAAGGATAGTCATGAGTTTATCAATCAAAACAGCTTTCAAATCGCTGATTCTCTTCTCATAATCCTTATCCAGTTTCTCTAATAATCCCTTCTCTTTTACCTTCGAAGTTTTATCCTTCTTAGCACGTTGGAAAAGTTTCTTAGAGATAACCATTCCTTCCACAGAAGGCGGCACCTTCATAGAAGCATCTTTTACATCACCAGCCTTATCACCGAAGATAGCTCGAAGAAGCTTTTCTTCCGGAGTTGGATCCGTTTCTCCCTTAGGAGTAATTTTACCAATCAGAATATCACCTTCTTTAACACGAGCTCCTACACGAATAATACCATTGTCATCCAAATCCTTAGTTGCTTCCTCACTTACATTCGGAATATCTTGAGTCAATTCTTCCTCACCCAATTTAGTATCGCGCACTTCCATTTCAAACTCCTCTACGTGAATAGAAGTGAAAATATCGTCACGAACTACACGCTCAGAAATTACGATTGCATCCTCAAAGTTGTAACCCTTCCAAGGCATGAACGCCACTTTCAGGTTGGCACCAAGAGCTAACTCTCCGCCTTGTGTTGCAAATCCTTCACACAAAATATCACCCTTCTTCACGCGCTGTCCTTTCTTCACAACTGGTTTCAGGTTAATACAAGTGCTCTGATTGGTCTTCATGAACTTGGGAAGATTGTAAGTAACCTTATCATCTTTGAAAGAAACCAATTTTTCCTCTTCAGTTCTTTCGTATCTTACAGTAATTTGATTTGCATCAACATATTCAACCGTTCCTTCTCTTTCTGCATTAATGAGGTTACGGGAATCAACAGCAACCTTTGCCTCCAGACCTGTTCCTACAATAGGAGCCTGTGGTTTCAACAAAGGCACCGCCTGACGTTGCATATTCGAGCCCATCAAGGCACGGTTCGCATCATCATGCTCCAAGAACGGAATCAATGAGGCAGAAACACCCACAATCTGATTCGGAGCCACGTCCATATAATTTACTTCGTTAGGAGTAAGAATGGGGAAGTCACCCTGAAAACGAGACTTAATTTTATCTGTCTTGAAGTTTCCTTTTTCATCCATCGAAATATTAGACTGAGCGATTTTCACCAAGTCTTCTTCTTCAGCACTTAGAAAATCAACCTTGCCTTTCAAATTCACTCTACCATTATCAACCTTGCGGTAAGGTGTTTCAATGAATCCCATCTTGTTCACCTTAGCATGAACACAAAGAGTTGAAATCAAACCGATGTTCGGTCCTTCAGGTGTTTCAATGGTGCAAAGGCGTCCGTAGTGAGAATAGTGAACGTCACGAACCTCAAAACCCGCACGCTCTCTTGAAAGACCACCAGGTCCTAAAGCCGAAACCCTTCTCTTATTAGTAATCTCCGCCAATGGATTCGTTTGATCCAAGAACTGAGAAAGTTGTGAAGTACCGAAGAATGAATTGATAACCGAAGAAAGCGTTCTTGCATTAATCAAATCAACCGGAGTGAACACTTCATTATCACGAACATTCATACGCTCACGAATGGTTCTTGCCATACGCGCTAAACCAACGCCAAACTGAGAGTATAATTGCTCACCTACGGTACGCACTCTTCTGTTGCTCAAGTGGTCAATATCATCGATCTCGGCTTTCTGATTAGAAAGGTCAACCAGATATTTCACGATATGAATAATGTCGGTCTTGGTAAGAACACGAGTGTCCATGTCAATATCCAACTTCAATTTCTTATTGATTTTGTAACGACCTACTTCGCCCAAATCGTAACGCTTGTCGCTGAAGAACAATTTTTCAATAATGCCCCGAGCAGTTTCTTCATCAGGTGGTTCAGAACCACGCAATTGCTTGTAGATATGGTTCAAAGCCTCAATTTCTGAGTTCGAAGTATCTTTATTAAGCGTATTGAAGATAATAGAGAAGTCGGCAGTTTGAGTATCCTTATGAACGAATATGCTCTTGTTACCCGAATCTAAAATCAACGCTGTGTTTTCGTCATCTATAATAGTATCACGCTCCAATAACACTTCGTTACGCTCGATAGATACAACTTCACCGGTGTCCTCATCCACGAAATCTTCCATCCATGTTTTAAGAACCCGTGCTGCTAATTTCCTTCCGATTGCTTTTTGTGCGTTCTTCTTGCTCACTTCGATTTCGTCAGCCAAGTCGAACAGGGTCAAGATATCTTTATCTGTATCGTAACCAACTGCACGAAGCAACATGGTTACAGGGAATTTCTTTTTCCGGTCAATGTAAGCATACATTACATTGTTAATGTCGGTGGCAAACTCCATCCACGCTCCTTTAAATGGAATGACACGGGCAGAATAAATCTTCGTTCCATTCGGGTGAACAGATTGACCAAAGAATACACCCGGACTTCTGTGTAACTGAGAAACAATTACGCGCTCTGCTCCATTAATAATGAAGGTTCCTTTCGGAGTCATATAAGGGATGTTCCCTAAAAACACGTCCTGAACGATAGTCTTGAAGTCAATGTGCTCAGGGTCGTTGCAAGAAAGCTTCAACTTTGATTTCAAAGGGACACAGTAAGTTAAACCTCTTTCTACACATTCCTCCATAGAATATCTGGGAGGATCAACGAAATAATCAATAAACTCCAACTGGAAAATACTGCGGGTGTCAGAAATCGGGAAATTTTCCATAAAAACCTGATGCAAACCTTCTTTCGAGCGGTTTTCAGGAGTTGTTTCTAGCTGGACGAAACCCTTATAGGTTTCTAATTGGATGTCGAGCAAATCAGGTTGTTCGTCAGGCAATTTAATTTTTCCGAAGTTTATTCTCTCTGCGCTTTTTTTCAGAATTTCTGCCATGTGTAGCTTTATTATTGATATAGTTAACTAATCTCCAAAATACAATGAAAAACAGGCGTTTCGGTTTCTTGAAAAGGAACTAAAACCCGCGTAATTTGAGCATTGTAATAAAATAAATTTGGAACCGGTTTTGCAAAACGGAGCGCAAAGATAGCTTTCGAACTAAAATTTCCAAATATTTGGACAGGTTTTTGAGGTTGGGTTTTTAAGCTACCAATTCTCTAGCATTTGCCATGGCAGCATCGGTAGGTTTCTCTCCGCTAAGCATTTTTGCGATTTCCAGAATGCGGTCTTCGCCTTTCAGTTCTTTAATCCGGGTAAGCGTTTTGCCGGAAGTAGCTTCCTTATATATGAATAGGTGCAAATCAGCCGTACGGGCAATTTGAGGTAAGTGCGTAATAGCGATAATTTGATGATTACGAGAAAGCTTTTTCATGATTTCTCCAACCTTATAAGCTACTTCTCCGGAAATACCTGCATCAATCTCATCGAAAAGCATGGTAGGTAGGGCCGCGGAATCAGCCAACAGCGATTTAACGCAAAGTATCAAGCGGGAAAGCTCCCCTCCGCTGGCCACTTCTTTTATTTCTAGAGGTGCAAATCCTTTATTAGCTGAGAAAAGGAATTTGATTTCGGATAAACCGCTTTGGATGAGATGTTGAGTGTCGTTTTTTCGTATGTCCACCCTAAACGCAGCGTTGGGCATTCCCACTTTAGTCAGCAGGACTACGATATTATTCTGAAACTCACGCAAGACTTTTTCACGCGAAGTATGAAGCTGCTCTGCCAGGGCAACCAATTCTTTGAATTGCTTTTCGAGCGCATGCTTGAATTCTGCAATTTGATTGCTGCTAATGTTTACCGAATTTACTTTCACTTCTAACTCGGTTTGGGTTTTAAGTAGTTCCTCGGCAGTAGAAACATTGTGCTTCTTTTGGAGGCGGTAAATCAAACTGAGACGTGCAGTTATCTCCTCTAACCGTTCAGGGTCAGGCGTAGTGTTTTCCTGAACGCTATCAAATTCGTTAGAAATATCTTTAAATTCTTCCTGTGCACTGCGGATTCGTTCTGAGAGGATAAAAATATCTTTGTTTAGATTTTTCACGCTCTTCAATTGATTTTGCACTTCATTCATCTGGTCGAGAATATTCAATTCCGCATTGGACAGAATTTGCTGAGCCATTTGAACGGCACGCGTTATTTCCTCCACATTGGTCAGCATATTTTGCTCTGTTTCGAGATCTTGTTGTTCGTGGGTTTCGAGTTTAGCTTCGTTTAATTCGTTTAACTGGAAATTTAGGTAATCGAGTTCGGTAGAGGCAGTGTTGTTTTGCTCAACCAATTCGACAAAACGCCTTTGTTCCTTTTTGTAAATCTGGAAGAGAGAAGAGTACTGATTGAGAAGTGCTGAATTCTTTGCTAGGGTATCAATCACATTGAGTTGAAATCCGGCTTTCGTTAATTCCAAGGTTTCATGCTGATTGTGGAGGTTTACTAGCTTTTCCCCAAGTTCTTTGAGCACATTTAATGTAACTGGTGTATCATTAATAAAGGCTCGTGATTTTCCACTTTGGTTAATCTCTCTTCTTATGATAGTATGCGGTTCAAAATCGAGCTCGTGTTGGGTAAAGAAAGTATTGAGCGAATAGCCCGTAATGTCAAAATCTGCTTCTAAAATGCATTTCTCTTCCGCAGTATAAAGAACCTTGGTGTCGGCTCGCTCACCTAAGATTAAACTCAGTGCGCCTACCAAAATAGATTTACCCGCTCCAGTTTCTCCGGTTATAATATTCATACGCTCGCAAAACTCAATATCGAGTTTATCAATGATGGCATAGTTGCGAATAGAAAGGCGGTGAAGCATGGGGCGAATATAATGGCAAATCTATCGTCCAAAAATATTCTTTCGTTCACACACAATATCTGAAAACTTAGCAGCGTTAAATTGTATCTCCTGAATAAAACTTTGACTTTCGCTCCACGCCTCATGCCGTCCAATTTTCTCAAACAAACTCTTATTGGAACCTTCTTTGTTATAGCCTCGCTATGGCTATTTTCACTAATTCCCGAATTTGATTTAGGAGGCTTTCATTGGAAACGGGTAAACATTGTTCATGATCTTTTCAGTGCTGAGAAAAAGCAAGTGGCGAAGGTTGACTCTGCTCAAATTACTAAACCGGTTTATGTAGATACATGCAAAACAGGTATAGTTTGCGTAGAAGACTATAGTAAAGACACGAGCGGTCTCCGTACGTTTCTGTCGGCACTTGACTCTTCTAAAACAAGAATTGTTCGAATTGCCTGGTTTGGTGATTCGTATGTAGAGGGCGATATTCTTCTTGGCTCTTTGCGCGATACTTTGCAGTCAATTTTCGGTGGGAGCGGAGTTGGGTTTGTTCCCATCACTTCAGAAGTAGCAGGGTTTAGACAAACAGTTATCCATTCGTATGAAAACTGGAAGATCTTTGGCATTGTGGGCAACAGAGATGCAGAGCACCCACTTGGTCCGGCTGGTTTTTCATTTGTGGGCGAAGAAGGAAACGCGGTTTCTTATACTGCTGAAAAGAGAATTCGCTTAAACAATTTCCCTACGGCTAAGTTGTTTTACGGAAATGCTGACAGTGCCCTTGTAACTGCCAATGGAACTGAAATTGCATTAGCAAAGGTTAAGTCTGTTCATCAAAGAAACCTAGGAGAAAATCTTTCCGCCCTAAAAATTTCTGTGCAAGGCAAGGCAGATTTGTATGGTGTTTCGCTTGAAAGTAAAACGGGAATCTGCGTTGACAATTTTTCTATGCGCGGTAATTCGGGAATAGGATTGAACTATGTCAATGAAAAAATGTTTCGCGATTTTGATTCTATTCATCCTTATGATTTGGTCGTGTTGAGTTATGGGTTGAATGTAGCGAATGAGAAATCGAAAAACTATGACTGGTATGTGCGCAGCATGAAGCCGACCATTGCCATGATGAAGCGTGCCTTTCCTCACAGTTCCATTTTATCCATAGGGTGCAGCGATAGGGCGGATAACATAGATGGCGAATTGCAAACTATGCCTTCAGTAAAGCGATTGATTGATGCACAACGGAAAATGGCTGCTGATAACGAAGTTTGCTTCTGGAATTTGTTTGAAGCAATGGGTGGTGACTCCACGATGATTCGCTGGGCAGACATCCCTAAACATGCTTTTGCGAATAAAGATTACACCCATTTGAGTTTTTATGGAGGGAAGAAAGTAGCGGACATTTTTTTGCAAACGATTTTATACGAGCGAGAGAAATATGAGAGAAGGAAGAGGAGTAAATAGTATACGGTTTACGGTTCACCGTTTACAGTTTGCGAAAGCCTGGGCTGTTGTCGTGTGTCTTGTATCTTGCGTGTATAGTCTCAACGCGCAAATGAAGTATCCTTTCGTCCACGATGAGCGAAACGAAATTGTAGGAGACCGATTCATGAGTGCTTTTTTTGAAAAGCTATATGGACAGAAGACGTATAACAACCAACGCATTAATGTGCTGCAGATTGGCGACTCTCACATTCAGGCCGATTTTTTAAGTGCGCAGGTGCGTACCAACTTTCAAAAGGATTTTGGAAATGCAGGGCGTGGTTTAGTAGTGCCGATTAAAGTAGCCGGAAGTAATGAACCGTTTAATTACCGATTCACCAGCAATATCAAATGCTATGGCAAACGTTGTGTTTATGTAGGCGATTCGCTTGATTACGGCATCGGTGGTTTTGTGGTGAAGACAAGTGACGATACGGCACAATTTCGTATTCGCACTTTCGATTATGGTGCCTTGAATTATTCGTTTCATAAAGTCACTCTGTTCTATCAGCAGGATTCTTCTTACAACTTTTCTATTGAAGATACTTCGGGAAATCTGCTGGCCTCTATTCAAAAAGATTCTTCCGTGCGGAATGTTTCTTCCACCACACTTTCAATCAAGACTAATGACATTATTCTGAAAGCGCATCGCAGTGATTCTTCGGAAACCAGCGCCACGCTCTATGGTTTAAATTTAGAGAATGACAGCAGCGGGGTAATTTATCATGCCATCGGAGTAAACGGTGCTGAGGCGTTTCAATATGTACACGCCAAATATTTTTCGGAGCAAACGCAGATGCTGAAGCCTGATTTGATTATCATTTCTTTGGGCACCAACGAAGCCAATCGAAGACCTTTCAACAAAGAATTGACAGCCGCGCGTTTAGATTCTTTGGTAAAACAACTGCAGTTGTATAATCCGAGCACACCAATTCTCCTCACTACTCCACCCGATTCTTATTATGGTCGCAAGTATTACAACCCAGCCATTGCAAGTATGCACACGATTATTGTTGACTATGGCAAAGAGAACAACCTGCCGGTATGGGATTTGTTTTCAGCCACGGGAGGTTATAAAAGCTGTTATCAGTGGAAGAAGTATAAGTTGATGCGTAAAGATGGCGTTCACTTTTCGCGGGCGGGTTATGAATTGCAGGGGAATCTTTTGTATGAAGCATTGATGAAATCTTATAACCGGTATGTCAGCGTTCGACCTCAATAAATTCTTTTACCAGTTTGTGTATCATCGCAACGAGCCGCTGATTTTCAGCACGGGCTTGTTTCTGTGGCTGTTCCTGTTTTTTATTGGCGGGTTCTATCTGCTGCGCAATAAGCGCGATCCGAAACTGATTTACGTTATTCTGTTTTCGCTTTACTTCTATTACAAAAGCAGCGGTATTTATTTTCTGCTGCTGATTCTTTCAACGGTGGTTGATTACACGCTCGCCAATTTTATTTACAACGCTAATACAGAATGGAAGAAAAAAAGCTGGCTTGTTTTCAGCTTGGTCTTGAATCTCGGTTTGCTTGCCTATTTCAAATACACCAATTTCCTCTATGAAATTTTCTGCAACCTTACCCAGTATCACTTCGACCCTTTCAGTATTTTCTTGCCAGTAGGAGTTTCGTTCTTTACCTTTCAGTCGCTTAGTTATACTATTGAAATTTATCGGGGCGATCTAAAACCGGTGAAGCGAATTCTCGATTATGCCTTCTTTGTTTCCTTCTTTCCGCAACTGGTGGCGGGGCCCATTGTGCGCGCTAAAGATTTTTTGCCGCAAATCAGTTTGCCCACAATCGTTACCCAAGCTATGTTTGGTGAAGGTGTTTTTCTAATTGCCACCGGTCTGTTCAAGAAAGCAGTTATCTCTGATTTCATTTCCATCAATTTTGTGGATCGAATTTTCGACAACCCCACACTCTACACAGGTCTCGAAAATCTTTTTGGTGTATATGGATATGCCCTACAAATTTACTGCGACTTCAGCGGCTACAGCGATATGGCTATCGGCATTGCCCTGCTATTTGGCTATCGGCTTTGCCTCAACTTCGATTCGCCCTATCAGAGTTCCAGCATTACGGAGTTTTGGAGGCGCTGGCATATTTCGCTGTCGAGTTGGCTGCGCGATTACCTTTACATTTCGTTGGGAGGAAACCGCAAAGGTAAGCTCCGAACTTACCTCAATCAGTTCTTGACTATGCTGCTCGGTGGCTTGTGGCACGGGGCGGCTTTTCGTTTTGTGCTTTGGGGTGCGCTGCACGGAGTTGCGCTGGGGGTTGACAAATTCATCAAAGAGCAATTCAAAATTCCTGACACCCGGTTCTTCAAAATCGTGGGGGTGTTCGTCACTTTCCACTTCGTTTGTTTCTGCTGGATATTCTTCCGGGCCGATACGATGGCGCTGGCTGGCGATGTGATTTCGCAAATTGCTTTTCACTTCACGCCTTCTGTGTTTTTTAGTTTTATCAGCGGGTACAGAAATATTTTGCTTGTGATGTTGCTTGGCTACGTCCTGCATTTCATTCCTAAAAACATAGAACTCAAAGCACGCGCATGGGTAACCGATATGCCGCTGCAAGGCAAGGTAGCTTTAATGGTGGCGGTAATTGTGTTGGTGATTCAGGTAAAGAGTTCGGAGATACAGCCGTTTATTTATTTTCAGTTTTAGGGAGTATAAAACTCTAATGGTCTATGGATTCCGTATAGCACTTTCCAAATTCATTCATAATCTTCCCAATCGGTTTTTCTTTCTCCGCCTGGAACTAAATGGCAAATGGCTTTTTCATCTGTTGGTTTATCCAAACGAGATAGGGCAAAAAAATTGCAAAAAAATGAACATATCTTGTGCGCAAGATATACATGCAACGATGGGATCAATCAAAAATGTGTGAATTATGTAACTATTGTCTGCAACTGTGTAGCTCTTGCGCTTGCCAATAATCCTTCTTTGCACGGTGGTGATTTTGTTACAAAAACGGTTCTGTCCAGTAAGAGTGGTCCCACGAGTGGCTGTCGCGCTATCCCTGCCTGCTCCTGTCAGGCGGACATTCTGTCTTTTTCCATCCATGCTATTGTTTATCTTTGCGGCATGAATTTCAAAAACATTTTTGCGTTGAAAAAGAAATTGTTCTTTCTGTTTTCAATTTTGTTTGTTGGAATAGCTTCGTTTGCCTGTGGCGGATTGACGCAGCAAGTCTTTACCGGTGAAATAACTTACCGGCTAAATCCGGCCGACCCGTATACCTGCACGGTTATGGTCGTCATGGACTTTGATGTCAAGGATTCGATTCCCACCGATTCTATTTTTATCGATTGGGGCGATGATCAGCAAACTTCAATTAATGCAATAAGTATTGTTCCTGATACGCTGGCCAATTTACGGGAGGGATTTAACCGGTTCTACATTCATTCTTATTCCGGCTCGCATACCTATGGTGCTTTAGGCGAATACCACGCCAATGTTATTCGTCAGTACAGGCTCAATAACCTCACCAATATTTCAAGTGGAGTAGCAACCAACGTATATTATAGTATAGACGCCACAGTCGTGTTGGATACCGTAGCCGCCTACGCTTATCAGTATATGCCGGTACTTTCTCGACCACTTATAGGTTACGGCTACATTAATGCAGCATTTAATCAAAACAGTTTTTTGTATGAACCCGATGGCGACAGCCTCAGTTTTGAATTTATAACCCCACTCGAAAGCCCGAATAGTCCCTTGCCTTTGTATGAATTGCCCGATGCTTTTTGTAGTG
>CANJVG010000048.1 GCA_947478005.1 Bacteroidota bacterium | reverse complement strand
TTCCCCCGTTTCCTACGGCCAAAACAGCACCTGTATTTCCACCAAAGCACAGTACAGCAGTTGGAGTAGCGGCAATGGTAAGAGCAGCCGGTTCCAGAACAGCGATAGACACGGATGCAGTACACACGTTGCCATCGGTCACGGTAATGTTATAAGTAGCAGCCGCCAAATTGGTGGCAGAAGTAGTGGTGCTCACATTTGGATTCCAGCTATAAGCATAAGGCAAAGTGCCGCCCTGTGCCGTAACACTGGCTGCGCCTGTGGCATTGCCATGGCAGAATACATCGGTATGGCTGGCTTCTACTAAAGTAAGCGCAACCGGCTGGGTCAACACAAACAAAGTATCCTTCGTGCAGCCACGATTATCGGTAATAGTCACGGTATAATTTCCGGCTGCCAGGGCAGAAGCAGAGGCAGTAACGCTCACATTCGGAGTCCAAGAATAAGTATAAGGAATTGTTCCTCCTGCTCCTGTAACAGAGGCTAAACCATCGGCACTTTGAAAACAGTTAAGATCTTTAGACGAACCGATTAAGGAAAGTGGAAGACTTGGTTGCGCAATATTGGCGCTGCCGGTGGCCGTACATAATCTCGAATCTGTAACGGTAATGTCATAAGGACCAGGTGACAGGTTCGTTGCCGAATCAGCCACATTCGTTGTGTTTGGATTCCAAGCATAAGTATAACCCGCAGTCCCGCCTGTAGCCGTCACCCGAATAATTCCGTTAGCTAAACCAAAGCAAGTTACATCGGTAGGCACAGCGTTTACCGTCAAAGGTAAAGCCGGTTGAGCGATGGTTACAAGCGTATCCTTGGTACAAAGGGCCTGGTCAGTAACAGTAATGCGATAAGGGCCTGCGGCCAAACTGCCTGCCGTATTGGTGGTACTTACATTCGGAGTCCAGGCATAAGTATAAGTAGCGCCTGTGCCTCCGGTAACGGTCAGGGTTATAGCTCCCGTGCTGGCACCAAAGCAGTCGACATCCGTCTGCGCCACCTGAATAGTAATAGCAGCCGGTTCACTAATTGTTCCTGAGGCTGTTTGCTGACAAGTGTTGGCATCGGTAGAAGTAACGGTAAAGTTTCCGGCAACAATAGATGCAGTGTTTGTGGTAGAAGAAGAACCACTCCAAGTGTAGTTAAATGGACCGGTACCTCCGTTTGGTGTGGCAGTAGCAGTGCCGTTTCCGCCAAAGCAAGGTGCCGGAGTAGTGGCCACGGTCATTACTACGGCAGCAGGGGCAGTAACTGTATAGGTACCTGTCACTGTACATAAATTCGCATCGGTAGCTGTCACATTATAAACTCCGGCTACAAGGTTTGAAATTGGACTTCCACTCAAGCCTCCGCTCCAACTGTAGGTAACAGAACCGGTAGGATTCACAAACACAGCCGAAGCAGTTCCCTGCGTGGCGCCAAAGCAAAGGTTGTTGGTTCCAGTAACCGTGGCACTTTGTGGTCCCGGGTCAGTCACCGTTTCCGAAACTGTGGCGGTACATCCTTTGTTATCAGTAACCGTTACTGCATAAGTATTGGCACCTAATCCCGAAATAGTATCAAGAGTAGAAACGTTTGGATTCCAAACATAAGTATATGGCGTTGTGCTACCCGCAGCATTCACTGCTACACTTCCGTTGCTTGCACCGCTGCAGGTCACATTGGTATGAGAAGGGGCGGTGGTTAAGGCAGTGGCAGGTTGCGTAAGCACTACACTATCCTTAATCTGGCATCGGTTAGCATCTTGAATCGTTACCACATATTTTCCGGCAGCTAAGTTAGCTGGTGCAATACCACTTGCTGTGTTGGGGTTCCAGATGTAAGTGTAATTAGGTATTCCACCACCAGCAGTAAGAGTAATGGTTCCCGTGGAAGCACCGAAGCAATTGATATTGGTTGAGGTTAAAGTATGTGTAAAAGGGGCGGGCTGATTTATGCTTGTGCTTCCGGTGATGGTACAGCCTCTGCTATCAGTAACCGTAACAACGTAGTTGCCGATACCTAAACTTAAATTGTTTTGGGCCGAGCCAATATTACTCCAACTATAAGTATAAGGTGGGTTACCACCACCTACGTTGGCCAAGGCACTTCCTGTTCGAGACTGAAAGCAACTGTCATCTACATGAGTAACGTTGATAGTAAGTGTAGGCGGTCCTGTAACCGTTCCTGATGCGGTAGCAGAGCAGCTATTCGCATCACTCACAGTTACAGAAATAGGTCCTGCACTTAGCCCCGATGCCACCGGATTGTTAGGATGAACGCCACTCCATAAATAATTAAAAGGAGCGGTGCCACCGGCTGTAACAGAGGCTAAGGCACTTCCGTCATTGCTGGCAGAACACGACATATTAACCGTAGATAAACTCACTGCCATAGCCGCACCCGATTGGGTAATGCTTACCGTTCCTACAATAGTTGGATTGCCTGATTGGTCGGTAACGGAGTAAGTATAATTACCCGCAGGTTGATTGGAAATAGTAGGTGTATTCCCACCATTGCTCCAGGCATAAGTAATCGTGCCTGTGCCCCCGGTTACTGTTACTGTTGCAGAACCTGTACTTAAACCAAAACAAAGTACCGGGGTTGAAGAAGTGCTTATATTTATACCACAAGGAAGCGAAGCAATATTCACACTGTATTGCAATACAGCTGAGCAACCATTGGCATCCTGAAAATCGGCAATGAAGGTACCGGCACTAAATCCAGTAGCAGAATAGGTTTGGCCCGATACCGTGCAATCATGGCCTAATCCCCAATTGACAGCAGCAGGGTTAGGAGTGCCAAAGTAGGGTCCACCGGTTCCTCCGGTAATGGTAATGCTGGCCGTTCCGTTTGCAGCTCCGCAATTGGCATCAGTATGAGTTACCGAGGCTGTTACTGCAGGAGGTTGATTTAGGGTATACTGCCCTGTCGAGGTACAAACCCCGTCAGTAACGGTCAGTGTATATGTTCCGGCAGTGGCACCCACCAAGGTTGATTGCGAAGTACCATTACTCCAACTATACATATACCCTCCATATCCGGCAGCAGGACCAAACCCACCAGCGGGTACAATTGTGATACCACCATCAGATCCCCCGTTGCAATTTGGGTCATCTAAGGTTGGTGCCATGGTTATTGGCGGATTAATTGTTACATCATGGCTATAAGTGGTAGCACAACCTGATATATCAGTGATAGTTAAGGTTACGGTATAGGTTCCGGGTGCCGCGTAAGTGTGGGTAGGATTTTGCGAGGTAGAGGTTCCTCCATCACCAAAATTCCATGCCCAGGTACTAATATTACCAAGATTGCTGGTTGAAATATCAGTAAACTGCATTGTTTTGTTGCAGCTTTGGTAATTGGCTCCTGCTACCCAACTTGAAGTGGTTAATATTCGAACTTGCTGATCGTTGGTACCACCTCCGGTTGCTCCGGTCCAGCCCCAATATACAACAGGATTTCCCCCAAAATAAGTATTCACTAAATTACTATTCACAAAACTTGATCGAAGAGATCCATCAAAATAAACCGAGAAGGTTCCGGTGTTAACATCCCATACTATACGCACAGTATGCCAGGCACAATCATCAATGTTATTCTGACTGGGCAACGCAGCAACAGGAGCTACCACATTGTGAAAATAGCCTCCACCTGATTCTATACCAATATGATCGTAAGGTGGATCACTTGCACTACCGTTTTGCCAGGTATCGAATTCTACACCAATTGAACTGGGCTGACTGGGGCCGGCATAACCTAATCCTTCTCCCGCACTACCTAAACCGTTCGGATTATTGGTTAAAGCAAAAACAATTCCATCGGCTCCGCCAGAGCCCCCGCAACCTAAAAACACACTAAATGTAAAATCGAAAGAGTTGTTGAGATTAATCGATTGGTTTTGAAAAATAGCACCATGTTGATCTCCGGAGTTTGGAGTAAGCTGAAACGAATTACAGCCGCTCAATGCGGATGCACTGCCGAGTATGGTATAGTTTTGAGAAAATAGAGGGAAGGAAAACGAAAACAGACACAGAAGAGTAAATATTTTTCTCATCGTAATAGGGATTGTTTTATCAAAGATAATATTGTCAGCGAAAAAGTTGCAGCCTGTTACTAACTAAAAATCCACAAATTCCTTTGCGGCAAGAAAACGTTAATTGCCAACGCTCATTTCAGTAAAGTATTTGTAGAACCATGGAATGGTTTCAATGCCTTTGTAATAGTTGAACAAGCCAAATTTTTCATTGGGTGAATGAATAGCATCGCTGTCTAAACCAAAGCCAAACAAAACTGATTTTATGCCCAAAACTTCTTCAAACATGGTTACTAATGGAATGCTTCCTCCTGTCCGAAGAGGTATAGGAGTTTTGCCAAAAGTTTGTTCCATAGCTTTTGACGCTGCTTTATAAGCCACAGAAGTGGTTGGAGTAACGGCTGCCTCTCCACCATGATGTGGCATTACTTTTACTTTTACATATGGCGGAGCAATCTTCTTAAAGTGCGCTTCAAAAAGTTGCATGATTTTTTCGTTCTTCTGGTTAGGTACTAAGCGCATGGATATTTTTGCGTGTGCTTTACTTGGCAAAACGGTCTTGGCACCCTGTCCAATGTATCCGCCCCAAATTCCATTCACATCCAATGTCGGTCGAATGGACACTCGTTCCAAGGTTGAAAAATTTTTCTCTCCTAACTCTTCATTGATTCCTAAATCTGCTTTGTAGTCATCCAAACTGAAAGGGGCGCTTGCCATCATATCGCGTTCCTCTTTCGATACATCATCCACATCATCATAAAATCCGGGAATGGTAATTCTTCTGTCAGCATCGTGCAGGGACGAAATCATGTCGCACAAAATATTGATAGGGTTAGCAACGGCTCCTCCATAAACGCCACTATGCAAATCGAGGTTGGGCCCCGTAACTTCTACTTCTAAGTACGCCAAACCTCTCAAGCCGGTGGTTATGCTCGGCACATCGTTCGCAATCATGGAAGTATCAGAAATGAGCATGACATCGGCTTTCAGTTTTTCACGGTTGGCTTCGGCAAATGCCTCCAGGTTTACGGAGCCCACTTCTTCTTCACCCTCAATCATAAACTTTACATTGCAGGGCAGCACATTATTCTTCACCATCATTTCAAAGGCTTTCACATGCATGTACATTTGCCCTTTATCATCACATGCGCCACGGGCATAAATGTTGCCATCTTTCACCACCGGTTCAAAGGGCGGAGAGGTCCATAAATCCAATGGGTCGGCTGGCTGCACATCATAATGACCATACACTAAAACTGTCGGCAACTTGGCATCCAAAAACTTCTCGGCATACACCACCGGGTAGCCGTTGGTTTCGCAAATCTCCGCTTTGTCAACACCGGCATTTAACAGCTGTTCTTTCACAAACAAAGCTGCACGGTTTACATCTGCTGCATATTTTTCATCGGCACTAATGGATGGTATCCGAAGCAATTCGAGCAATTCGTTCAGGTATTTTTCCTTGTTCTGTTCCAGGTAAGGTTGAAGCGTATTCATGTGTTTGGAGGTTTGGTTTAAATTCGTTGCGTATTTTCAGCAGGCAATAATAATAATTGATTGGTTGAGGTGTGACAGGAGCAAAAAAAATCCCGCCCTTTTGGGGCGGGATTGTCACCTATAGCGGAACCATGGCAACATCCAACGAGTTTATATTTTTATCTGCTTTTTCTTCGATTGAGGGTGCAAATGTATTTCCAATTTCAGCACATCTCCAAATTTTTTTCAGAAGAAATCTTCGATTTAACTATCGGTTAATCTTGTTAATTTTTATTTGGCTAAAAAGCCGATTTTTCCTTCAAAAAACGAGCAAACAACAGGAGGGAATAATGGACAGTTGAATAAAAAGGACAGCCGATTTTCTTCTACTTTTCCATTATTCCCTTTTCCTAAACCTATTTCTTGTCCTCGTCTTTTACTTCTTCATACTGCACATCCTGCACATCCTGCACATTTTCAGGTCCCGGAGCACTTGCTTCAGCTCCCGGCTGTTCAGCACCCGGTTGCGCTGCCTCTTGTGTGGCCTTGTAAATGTCTTCCGATGCTGCCTGCCAAGCGGTATTCAATGCTTCTGCTGCTTTGTCCATAGCTTCGACATCTTTACTTTCCTTAGCTGCTTTCAAATCGGTTAGGGCAGTTTCCAATGTTGCTTTTTTGTCAGCCGGCAATTTATCGCCTACTTCTTTCAATTGCTTCTCGGTTTGGAAGATTAATGAGTCGATAGCGTTGGCCTTCTCTGCTTCTTCGCGTGCCTTCTTGTCGGCATCTTCGTTGGCTTTGGCTTCGTTCTTCATCTTCTCAATTTCTTCTTTCGAAATACCCGAAGATGCTTCGATACGAATAGACTGCTCTTTGCCGGTTCCCTTATCCTTAGCATGAACATGCACAATACCGTTCGCGTCAATATCAAAGGTTACTTCTACCTGAGGTGTTCCTCTCTGAGCCGGTGGAATTCCATCTAAGTGAAATCTTCCCAAGGTGCGGTTATCTTTAGCCATAGCTCTTTCTCCCTGCAACACATGGATTTCTACCGAAGGCTGATTGTCCTGAGCTGTGGTAAACACCTGCGATTTTTTAGTTGGAATGGTTGCGTTAGACTCAATCAATTTGGTCATTACTCCGCCCATTGTTTCCAAACCAAGTGACAACGGAGTTACGTCCACCAACACGATATCATCTTTCACCTCTCCGCTCAAAATTCCTCCCTGAATGGCTGCTCCTATCGCTACCACTTCATCCGGGTTAACTCCCTTTGAAGGTTTCTTGCCGAAGAACTTCTCTACCACTTCCTGAATTTTAGGGATACGGGTAGAACCTCCTACTAGAATCACATCATCAATTTTAGAAGCATCCAGGCCTGCATCTTTCAATGCTTTGCGGCATGGTTCCAGGGTTCTTTCTACCAATTTGTCGCACAATTCTTCAAATTTTGCACGAGTGAGCTTGCGCACTAAGTGCTTAGGCACCCCGTCAACCGCAGTTACATACGGCAGGTTGATTTCGGTTTCCTGAGATGATGACAATTCGATTTTCGCCTTTTCAGCCGCTTCTTTCAAACGCTGCAAAGCCATAGGGTCTTTGCGCAGGTCAATTCTTTCTTCCTTTTGAAATTCATCTGCCAACCACTGAATGATTTCATGGTCAAAGTCATCGCCACCCAAGTGCGTATCACCGTTGGTTGACTTCACTTCAAACACGCCATCGCCCATTTCCAGAATCGAAACGTCAAACGTTCCTCCGCCTAAGTCGAACACGGCCACATGAATGTCCTTTTCTCTCTTATCGAGACCATAAGCCAAAGCGGCAGCGGTAGGCTCGTTGATAATTCTGCGAACGGTCAAACCGGCAATTTCTCCTGCCTCTTTAGTAGCCTGACGCTGGCTGTCGTTGAAGTAAGCCGGCACGGTAATAACCGCTTCGGTTACTGTTTGTCCCAAATAATCTTCGGCAGTTTTCTTCATTTTTTGCAAGATAACAGCCGATAATTCCTGTGCGGTGTACAGACGTCCGTCAATGTCCACACGTACCGAATCGTTATCGCCCTTCACCACTTTATAAGGCATACGCGGAATTTCTTTTCCCGCTTCTTTGAAGTTAATACCCATAAAGCGCTTGATAGACGATATGGTTTTGGTAGGGTTGGTAATCGCCTGGCGCTTGGCCGGGTCACCCACCTTACGCTCTCCATTAGTCAAGAAAGCTACAATACTTGGAGTAGTTCTTCTTCCCTCATCATTTTGAATGACAACCGGGTCGTTACCCTCCATCACCGAAACACAACTGTTGGTGGTTCCTAAGTCAATTCCAATTATTTTACCCATGTTTTTTGTTTTTTGGTTCGCCTCTCATAGTCAATACCTGTGCCGTTGTTCATTGGCCGGTCGAAACATGACAATTTGCGGTTTCTTCTGCCAAAACACCAAAGAAGCCTCCATGGCAGGGCGGCATTTTGGCAGATGGGCATGGTGTCTTTGCCAAACAGCCAGCCAAAAATCTCGGGAAGGGGTCTTTAAATCAAACAGCCGAAGCATTTGCTCCGGCTGTTTGGTTTGTCTAATGTCTAAAGTCTTGTGTCTTGAGTCTACTTATACATCATACGTAAAAGTACCCGTGCCAATCATTCCCGGGTTATCGTTGCCCACCACAGCCATAGCACCGCTCGGGCCCAGGTCGCTCCACAATCCCGCAAGGGTGGCATTGGAGCCAATCAATATTTTAGACGAAAGGGCTGTGATGCCATCGTTGCTTAAAAACAGATAGTAGGGAACCGGGCTGGTATTGTGAATAGTAAAATGCCTGTTTGGTCTATAGTCGATGGTTACTAATGTAAATGAACTTAGGCCGTTGACCGTAAAATTGACCGTTTGCGGCACGGCTGAGCCTGCTATCGTGTTATAAATAATGTAATCATTGTATTTAGAAGCCGAGCGGGTGCGCCAGTAGCTTTTGGCAGCCTCACACAATTCATTTTCGAGCAAGTTATAAAGGGTGTTGCCGGCCAATACGCGCGCTTCCTGCGCGTTATCACGGCTGCCTATTTCCATACTTTGATTTTGCAGGCCGGAAACATAGGTTGTAATCATGGAAGCAAGCGCTGTGTTGTCGGCAGCCGTATATCCTTTGGCGGTAAGCTCAGTAGCATAAGTAACTGCCACCCCGTGAGCCACCAGGCCCACACGCAGTAAGTCCGAATCGTTACAATCATCCAGGGATTTTAATCCAAACTGATTGTAAGTGCCCGATTTATTGCCAAAAGCGCGAGTGGCCGATGAGCGAAGCTCTTTCAGTTTGTCGCGCAGACTATCGGCATCGGAATCTTTTTCGCTGGTAGCTTCCTGTTGCTCGCCCAGTTCCACATCATCGCTGGGCATGGCGCCAAAGGTAAGGGAGCTAGCTTGTAAATCGCTTACAAAAGTGGCGGTAATGCCTTTGGTGAGCAGTTCAGTGGCATCGCGAACGGCAAAAGCTGCTTTTTCTAAGGTGATTTCAACTAATCGGGCATCAGTAAACTTGTAATCTCTTACGGGGGCTTTAAATGTTGTCATAGTAATTTGGTTTTGTTACTGTGAAATAAATACGGTCCCGTTTTTTAACTGCAATTTTTTACAGAAAATTGAAAAAGTGCTTTAGGAATTAGAAGCAGCTATTAAGTTGTTCATTTCCCTTATTAAGAACTTCGTATCCCAATTTAAAAGAATCGTTACCCGGCTCACTTTATTCATCAGGGCTATTAATTTTTTCATCAACTGGCTTAATTGTGTAATCGCCCCTATTAAATTTCGTTTAGCCCATGAAAAAAAATCTTTGTCCGTTCTTGTTTTTATCTCTTCGCATATTACTTTTATCTCACTCTAAAGAGCTTTTGTTCTATCTCCTTTTATACCACCATTAAAACACCCATAAAATGGCAAAAGAAAATACAAAGAAAGAGTTACCGGAAAACAACCCGATGGATAATGGCATCAATTATGCCAGCAAGCCGAGCAGAATAGGCCCGGTGCTAAAGGAATATTGTAAAGAGATGGGCCTAAAACCAAAAGAGATAGCAAAGCAGTTGAAAATAGACTTCCGCTCGGTGTATGCCATTTTCAGACAAAAAGAAATGATGCCCGGCAAGATGATGAAATGGAGTGTGCTGTTGAAGCGAAATTTGTTCAACGAGTATATACCGAACCTATTGCCGGAGGCTAATCCACTACAGGCCGCATTGGATGAGGCAAACAGAAAACTGGCAGAGATACCGAAGCTGCAGGCAGAGATTGAGCGGCTGAAGGAAAAAGTAATAGAGGTAGAAGCAGAGCGCGATTATGCTGACCGAAAACTGGATAAGTTTTTAATGAGGAAGTAAGCCAAACAATTTTTCGGGTCTTTATTAAATAGGTTTAGTTTTACTCTATAACTAATAAGTATGAAGAAGAAAATTTTGCGCGCGCTTGTATTGTCTTGCGTCTTGTGTCTAATGTCTATTGTCTCTAAGGCGCAGTGGGTGAGTATTCCGGATAGTAATTTTGCGAAGTATCTAAATGGAGCTGGTTTTTCGCAATCCGCAATTCGACATCCGAAATTTCCTGCCAGGGGTTTACCTGGTTTCGGTTACTTCTTTGGATGGAAGAAAAGCGGTGAAGAAGTTGTTGATAGAATAATAGCTTTTTCACAATTCTTTATTCACCACATATACTAAAACCGTGCATACTTGCGTTGTAAAATAAAAGCGCTTTATGTCTCGGTTCATTATCGCCTTTCTGCTTATTGGTTTAGTTGCCGGTTCGGTCTATTATTTTGTGCTAAGGCCCACCGAGGTGGTGCCGCCTGTGGCCACCGAAGAAATAAAAATAGATGAGCCTGCCACCAAGGGCAAAAAGAAAAAGGCAAAGTTCAAAAACACCTTGCCGATGATTGATAGTCTGGCTATTCACAAAGAAGAGCGCGAACTAATGGTGTTCAGCCATCATCAACTGGCGCGCACCTACCATGTATCGCTCGGGCCGTTTCCGCTGGGGCCCAAGGAATGTGAAGGCGATGGCAAAACACCTGAAGGTAACTACTTTATTAATGCCAAAAATCCCGCCAGCATCTATCATAAAAACCTCGGGGTGTCTTACCCCAACAGTGAAGATGCTGACCGGGCACGGGCACTGGGAAAAAGACCCGGTGGCGATATAAAAATACATGGCCTGCCTCTGGGCTGCGAAGGCTACAAACAAAAATACCTCGCCAAAGACTGGACCGCAGGCTGCATCGCCCTTACCAATAAAGAAATTGACGAACTGTACGAGCGCGTGAAAGTGGGCGCACCGGTGGTGATAACACCGTGAGTGAGTTGAAAGCTTCGTAAAGACGGATGTTTGCTTCGAATAGAAATTTGCTGCCTTCCATTACATTCGCGCTCGCTTTTTAAATCTCCGAAATCTTTACCCGCATGAAAAAAGTTACTCCGCTTTTCCTTGTATTACTACTTTCTACTCAATTCTTACCACTCGCCATCGAAGCGCAGCAAACCAACAGTGCCGGCTTCGGAAAAATAAACACCGCCAATGTGACCATCGTACGCGATAGCTTTGGCATTCCTCACATTTTTGGTAAAACGGATGCCGAGGTAGCTTACGGTTTGGCCTGGGCCAATGCCGAAGATGCATTTGCCATTACTCAGGATTTGCTGGCCACCGGCAAAGGATTTATGGGAAGGAAAGACGGAATAAGCGGAGCCAAGAATGATTTTTTTGTGCATGCCATTGGGGCGCGCGAATTGGTGGAGAAAAAATTTGATACGGATTTATCTCCCGAATTCAAAAAATATCTCGATGGTTTTGTGCAGGGCTTAAATGCCTATGCCACGGCACACCCCGAAGAAGTGAAGGTGAAGAAATTGTTTCCGGTTACCTCCAAAGATATTGTGACCTGCTATGTGGTTATCATGTCGGGTTTAAGCTGGGTGCAAAACCAGGTAGGCGATGCAGTAGGAGGGAAGTTCGATAACGTGCCGCTTATATTTCCTAAGCATACTACCCCATCGGTTGGTTCTAACGCCTTTGCGCTCAACAGTACCAAGACGGTGGATGGCAAAACTTATCTCTGCATCAATCCGCACCTGGGCATGGAAGGTTTGTTTTCTTTTTACGAAGCTCATTTGCAAAGCGAAGAAGGGCTGAACATAGAAGGTTGTATGTTTCAGGGTAGCACCTCGCTGGCTATGGGCACCAACGAACACCTGGGCTGGGGAATGACCTGGAATACGTTTGATAAAGTAGATGTGTTTAAGCTGAACATGAACCCGAAGAAGAATCTGGAATATGAATTTGACGGCCAGTGGGAGAAGTTGGAAAAAAAGCCGGTGTGGTTGAAAGTGAACCTCAGCAAAAAGGGACATTTCGTGTTACCGGTGAAGAAGATGACATACTGGAGCAAGTATGGAGCTACGCTAAAAAGCGGCAATAGTGAGAATTACTACGCTATCCGTTTCCCTGCCAATACCACTATCCGCACCGGTGAACAGCTTTATAAAATGAATAAGGCAACTACCTACAATGAATACTGGGATGCTATTCGCATTCATGCCATTACCCTGTTCAACATTGTGTATGCCGATGATAAGGACAATATTTTTTACCTGCACCACGGCATGATGCCCGAGCGCGATACCACGATAGACTGGAGTGGATTAGTAGCCGGTAATTCTTCCAAAACACTTTGGACAAAATTGATTCCGTTGGATAGTATGCCGCATACTATCAATCCTTCCTGCGGCTATGTTTTCAATACCAACAACACCCCGTTTCATGCCTCTTCAACCGAGTGCAGTGAAAACGGCTATTGCTACACTTCGCGCAAACTGATGGACCTGCGACCGGGCGACAACAACCGTGCGGAACGCTTTAAAGAGTTAATTGGCGCAAAGGATAAATTCAGCCTGCAGGACATTCATGATTTGAAATTCGACATTACCTTTTCCCGCAACGGAACCTTTGCAAAATCAATGCAGCCGCTTTATGATTTGGACCCGAAGAAATATCCCGACCTGAAAGAACCCTTGCAAATCTTAAACTCGTGGAACCGCGTATCGGATATTCACGCTTATGCGCCTACGCTTTTGGGTTTATGTATCAAAACTATCTTCGATAAATATCATTATGACGATGCCAACTTTGTGTTGGGCTTTGAAGTGAAAGAGGAAGAATGGGCCACCACCCTTCGAGCAGCTTGTGACACCTTGAAGGCAAATTTTGGGAGCATAAAAGTAGAATGGGGAACAGTGAACCGTTTAATACGGGGGAACAAAGATTTACCTTTGAGAGGATTCCCTGATATGCTTAGTCCGAGCTATCCGAAAAAGATAAAAGACCGAATGGCCTTTAAAGCAGATTATGGAGATACCTACACCATGTTCGCTTCGTTTGGGAAAAATGGTTTGGAAAAACTAAGTGCCTTACAGCCGCTTGGCAATTCGCTCAATCCCGCCAGTAAACATTACAATGACCAAATGGAACGCTTCACCCGCCAGGAAATGCGGCCTTTAAGTTTGAAGAAGGAAGATGTAATGAAAAAGGCAGAGAGCGTTTACCATCCACAGTAGGAAATTTATTCTACGCCAAACTTCTGTTTTACCAGTTTGATAAATAACCGGGTAGGCTGCGCGGTAGCGCCCCAGTTATGGGTTACAAATAATTCTTTGTGGATATAGTTTTCCGCTTCTTCGTAATGCGCTGCGGAATCAATGGTATCCACGGCCTTCGCAAAAGCATCGGTATCCCCTCCAAACAACTCACGCACCAGAACAAATTGCTTGTTTATATTAATCAACTCTTTCAGCGGCTTCACCGCAAGCTGTTGATGCAATTCGCTCTTACCGCTTGGCTTCAGTTTTTCGTTCAAGGTATTTTGAGCCGAAGTACTTTCGTTAATGGAAGCTTTCTTTCGGGCAATCGGTTTCTCTTCTTTTTCTTTTATCGGGGCAGAAATAATAACCGGGGCTTCCTTCACTATTTCCTTTATCACTGGTTTCTCCTCCTGTTGTTTCACAGGAATGGGGGCAACTACAGGTTCGGGCTTCACCGTTTCTTTTACCAAAGGTTTTAACGCTTCTTCCGGTGTAAGTACGATAACTACTTCATACAAATCACGCACGTGCTGTTTCAGTAAATCAATATCAATAGTTGTAAGCTTTGAAGAATTTGCCAGCCGATTAATTTTTTCCAACAATTCCGATATTTTCGAGCGCATTTTGTTTTTCCTTTAAGCACACAAACATAGATACTGTTTTTAATTTTCGGGGAAAACATCTGCACGCACAAAGAATTTCTACTAAACACGAGTTACTAAAATGTTCATAGAACCAGTTACCGGCATCGGGCGAAAAGGATGGATTGAAGTGGTATGCGGCAGTATGTTCTCCGGCAAAACCGAAGAACTTATAAGGAGATTAAAACGTGCCCAAATAGCCAATAAAAGGGTGGAAATTTTCAAGCCAAGTATTGATATTCGTTACGATGAGATAAATGTTGTTTCCCATAATGCGAATTCCATTCGCTCGACACCCATTACTCATTCCGCCAACATTTTGTTGATGTCCGAAGGGGTAGATGTGGTTGGTGTTGATGAAGCGCAATTTTTGGATGCAGAACTTCCTTCAGTTTGCGAGCAATTGGCTCAGAAAGGAATAAGAGTAATAATTGCAGGTTTGGATATGGACTTTGAAGGAAGACCCTTTGGCCCGGTCCCGCAACTTCTTGCTATTGCCGATTATATAACCAAGGTACACGCAATTTGTATGAAGTGTGGCGATATTGCCCATTTCAGTTACCGGACTTCCCTCGATAAGAACAAAATACTGTTAGGTGAAAAGGAAAGCTATGAGCCTCGTTGCAGAACCTGTTTTTACAAATCAGAAAGCGCTTAAAGAGCTCATCTTATCGGCTGCGAGGAATGATATTGTCATAGAATTGTCATTTTTTGAAACTTTATTTTGCGCAGCGCATATTTTTGTTTTGATTTGCCTCTCTAAAATAAATCAAACTAATTTTTTAAACAATCAAATTTCAAATCAAAAAGGAACACTATGAAAAAGATTTTTACAATCTGTGTATGTATCCTGGCCACAACAGCAATGTTTGCTCAGAATACAATTTTACCACAGCCATTAAACTTTAAGAGGATATCAAATTTACAACACGCTGAGCAGGGCATTGTGCATCGCGCAGCCGGCTCCAGAGCTCAATGCGAATCTTTAGGTCTGAACTATAACATTTATGAAGATTTTTGGGCCACCAACATCGCTGGCTTAACTTTTAACGGAGGATTTAACGGAGGAGGCCTTTACGGGGCAGAACTTACTAATTTTGTTGATACTTTCCACAGTTACAGCAATCAGTACATTAAAGCCGTTTTTGATACTTTGGCTTTTTTGGTTGATGATGGAAGCGGTACTATTTCTACAAGTTTTATTCCTTTGTCATCTACTACTATCTCCTTGGATTCATTAGGTATGCATGTCTACCTTGAGGGTGATAGTAATCTAATGACGAATGATAGTCTTGTTTTTACTATTTCTAAAAGAGTTGGAACTGTTGAAACTCCTGTTAAGCGAGTAGTAGATAAAGGACCTTCTTGGTTTGAGAAATATTATTCAGATGGAACCGGCATTCCTTATGTACAGATTCCAATTGGCTATCAGTTTCTTAAAGGCGAAGGATTTGCTGTAAAAATGCAGTACTATGGTAAAGATACTTCTTCACACTTTAGTTATACTTTTGCCTATACCGATTCTTGCGGAACTATTGATTTCCAAGGCCAAACACTTTCCTCCCCTGCCTATAAGTCTCCATTTGGGACAATGTCATATAGCAACGAAATTCGGCCATCCGGCGCTACCGCAACTTTGAGTGCTTCTAACAACGGCTTTGCATATAATGTCCCTGGTGTTCCTGTAACTTGCCGTTACGTTTATGAGCAGATTTATAATCTCTACCCGGTTTTGACGGTATGTCTTCCTTATGGTGTCAATATTGTCCCTTCTCAAGCAAATGGTTGTCCAAATGGTAGTGTAGATCTTACTGCCAGCGCTTTTGGAACTCCAAGCACAAATCTTACTTATACCTGGTCTACGAATAATGGCTCACTTTCTTCTTTGTCTGATCCTACTACAACTCTTACTTTAGGAAGCACCGGGAATTCAATTGTGATTGTTACTCTAAATGACGGTACGGCTGATGTGAGCGATACTTTTACTGTAATCAACAGCGGAATTAACATTAATATCAATAATGCTAACCCTATTGTTCTTTCATGTGGAAGTTCAGTAACTATCACTACAACTGCTACTGGCGTTACTGCGGGTAAAACATACCTTTGGAACAATCAAGCTACTTCACAAAGTGTTACTACTGCTTTAGCTGGTCCTTATTCAGTTACGGTTACTAATAACAAGGGATGCAGCGCAAGTGCAAGTGTTAATGTTACCTATAATGGTGGCGTTACTAATGCGGTAAACTTTACCCTTCCTTCAGGGACTATCTGTAAGGATGTTGCAGCTACCTACACCAACACATCTACTTCAGTTACTGGTTGGACAGCTACTTGGGATATGGATAATAACGGAGTTACGCTTCTTACCGGGACCCCGGATGTTTCATACGCTTATCCTTCACCTGGTTTCCATCAAATAAAGTTGAAAATGGACAGTGCAGGTTGCAGTTTCTCATCACCTATTGACAATGCACATAGAGCGAATGTTTCTGTATGCACAGGTGTTGAAGATGTTCGTTTTGACAACTTGATTAACATAGTTCCAAATCCAACTCATGGAAATGTAACGATTACTGTAAATGGTGTTGAGCAAAATATCTCAATTAAGATTTACAATGTTATCGGTTCTGAAGTTAAGTCTTTCAATGCTTCTGATGTTGCTACATCTTTCACAAAGACTTTAGACTTGAATGATCTTTCAAACGGAACTTACTTAGTGAAAATACAGACTGCTGATAAAACAGCAATCAAGAGATTAATTATCTCTAAATAATATTCTCTATTGAGAATGGAAAAGCCTCCGAATGTTCGGAGGCTTTTTTTATGCCCGTAAGGGATTTTTTTCAATATCAGTATTACGAAGGTAAGCACTAATTACATCTGTTTTCTTAATTTCTTAAACAAGGGGGAGATAGAATGGTATATGATTGTAAAAAAAGGCTAAATTGATAAAAAAATTGTGAAACCTGACTCAGTTTTTTTTATTGCTATTAGTTAGATAAATAAACTATTTATGAATAGTATAAACATCAATCGGATAAAGTGAATCTGCCACTGAATAATATTCGAAGATTGCTTTTGTGGCAGTCACCTTCACCTTCATGGCTCCGTGGGTTGTATTTTCGCAATACACATCAAGACGGGTAGTATCGAGGGGATGGGTATTGCAGGGGTAAAGGGTTTCATTACCGCTGCTTCCACAAATAAAATAGGTTGGGTTATTCAAAGTTCTATCCTTTATGCGCGCATAAAAATGCTCATGGCCGGATAGAACAGCATCAACTCCCCATTGTGTGAAAGGCCATTGCATCTTAACGCTGCTTCCATGCTGTCCGGGTGAAAATGGAGGATGATGGAAGTAAACAAATTGTAAAGGTTTTTTGTTTGAGGCTACCACGTTACTAAACCATGTTGATTCTTCAGAAGTGCAGCAGTTTTTATCTCCATCTACACCCGAGTTGATAGAATAAAAATGAACCGGCCCCCATTCAAAATCGTAGTTCTTTTCGTCACCTGGTAAGGTAAAGAAATTGATATAAGGCCCCAAGGCTGGTACCGAGTAATTGTCATGATTGCCTGGACTTGGGAAAAATCGATTTATCTTTTCGCGGTCTGCTTTGCCATGGCATTGCATATTGGCTGGCGCATCGGGGTTGTAGATGAAATCGGAAAAGTAATCAGCAATATTTGCCTTAATGGTTAGAGCACTGCCGGAAGGATAATTGTTATCGCCTGTCGTGATGATAAATTCAGGATCCCATGATTTTACCAGGTTTGCTACCTTTAATTCTGACAGAGAACTTTCTCCGTAATCACCAATAACGGCAAAGGTAACCGAGTCTGTAACTATCCTTACTTCTTTTCCTAATGAAGGATCAACTGGTAATTGCTTACAAGCAGAAAGAAAAATAAAACAGAATGTAAATAAAATTGACAGGCGGTAAGACATGCCGCAACTTAAAGAAAGTAATAGGAACGCCCAAATGAGCCGTTCGGATACTACTTATTTCCAGTACCACCGACTGGAATAGTACCACCAAACTTATTGTTTTGTTGTTCGATTTCAGATTTCTCTATAACTTCTTTCTTGGTCGCTTTACCTTTCTCAACAAAAAAAGAAGTGGAAAGGCAAAATAAAATTAAAGCAAATGCAAATCCCCAAGTTAATTTTTCAATTACATCTGTTGAGCGTCTTGCTCCTAATAGTTGCTGACCCACTCCGCTCATCGAGGCATTCAATCCACCACCTTTAGGATTCTGGATTAAAACGGTAGCACCTAACAACACACAAACTATGATAACAAGGATGGTAATAAACACGTACATACTATAAAAGGTTTTTTAGTTCATTAATTCGGGCTGCAAAGAAATCATTTTTTTCGGGATATTTTAATTGTAGGGCTTCATATACATGAGTGGCTTTCTGATACTTCTTTTGCGCCTCATATAATTTCGCCAAAGTTTCCGTAGCTATTTCAGCCGGCATTTCATTTTCATTGGAAGAGGTCTTGGTCTTCACGGGTTTATGTTTCTGAATTTGCTCACCAATAAATTCACTAAGACCTTTGGAATAATTTGTGGATTCCTCTACTAAATCATGCAGATTAACAGCAGCACTCTGCAGAATCATTTTATTGAGTTCCTCATCTAATTTCTCTGGTTCGGCAGGCAAAGGATCCCTTGCGAAAAGTAGTTTAGATGTATCTGGCTGTGCAAACACCTGCAACCATTCATCAAATGTATGGGGCTCATTGGCGTTAAAGATCTCTTCCTTTTCTGCAATAATTTTTTCCTTAGTCTTAACCTGCGCCACTACTTCCTTTTCTGTTTCCTCAATCGTTTGCTCCTGGATTTCAATTTCTGTTTCTTCGGTTAATTGTGCAACAGATTCTTCTGCCGCAGAAACAATTTCATCCTCATCCAATAACTTGGTTGGTTCTTGTTCTATCACCTCCACCTTAATTTCTTCCGTTATTCGAACCGGAACTTCTAACTTTGCTTCTACTTCTATAACTACCTCTTGTGGATGAATTTCTTCCCGCTTTTTCACGGATTTAATAGGAGATATCTTAGCGACTTCATTGAAAATGGAAAAGAGTAATTCTCTATCGGGTGTATAAAGAGCCGCCATTTGCAATTGCTCATCGAACCGCGGATGCTTTTCCTGCTGGTATTTTTTTGCAAGAAGCAGATGAGCCTGCTGGAAATACGGAAACTTCTCAATCAGTGTTTCCAACTCTGAGGTTGAAAACCGATTAAGTGTTTGATGGAAGTTTTCCTTATTTAGATGTAATTGCATTACTGTATTTGAGTTTTCCTTGTAAGCTACCACTTCACCAGTGCCTTCTGAAAAATATCATCGGCTATCTGAATGCTAATGGTATTAATTAAACCATCTTCTACTGTTGATAATGTTTCCGAAGCAGAATATTGAGCATAGCGTGAAAAGGTTTCTGTCCATTTATCCTTTTCGTCTTTCGAATTTACAAATGTTATTTGAACAGTAATGGTGAGTTTGTTTAAAGCACTAGATGCTCCGGCTGTAGGTGCATCTGTGGTAAATGCATAGCCGGTAACAGCGCCACTAAATTGCAAATCACCATCTCTAACCACTTGGCGAAGATTGCCTTCGGTTTGAAATTTATATTTCAGTTTATCAGTAAACACCTGCGGCAAAGATGCCGGTCCATTTCCTGAACGGTTTTGAAGAAGTTCAACAGAAAAGGAATGAATGTCAGCAGGAATATTGGCACCAGAAAAGGAATAAACCTTGCAACCTGTTAGAGTAAACAGGTAAATAAGAAATGAGAATTGTAAACAATGAATACTGTGCTTTTTCAATTCGTAATAATATTATAGATCAATGCCGTATTCCTTTATCTTGCGATAAAGAGTCCGCTCCGAAATACCTAAATCATTAGCCGCATCTTTTCTTCTGTTGCGGTATTTCTTAAGTGCCTTGATAATCAACTCGCGTTCCTTATCAGCTATTGAAAGCGATTCTTCTACGGTTTCCGAATCATCAAAGTTCTTTTTGTCCAACACAATAGCCTGGTTAGAGTTAGGGGCGGAAATCACATACGGCTCATTCGAATGTTTTGTTTCCGGCTGAAGGTTTCTTATTTGAGAAGCATCAAATACTCCACCGTTTGCCTGATGCTTGGTAATGTCATACACAAACTGTTTCAGGTCGTTCAAATCATTCTTTACATCAAAAATGAGTTTATAAAGAATTTCGCGTTCGGTAAAACTGCTACCACCGGTCTGATAGCGGGCTTCGGCCAAAGCCGGTAAACGATTATCAGTAATATCGGGAACTATCTGGGTTAATTCTTTGGCGGTAACATCCTTATCCATTGCTAAAATAGAAACCTGCTCAGCCACATTCTTTAACTGGCGAACATTGCCCGGCCAAGGATATTTCAGAATAAGTTCCTTAGCATCATCTGTCAACTTTACCGAAGGTATTTTATTCTTCTCTGAAAAGTCAGTAGAAAACTTACGGAACAGCATATAAATATCATCGCCTCTTTCTCTCAATGGCGGAATGTAAATCGGCACCGTAGAAAGCCGATAGTATAAGTCTTCGCGAAACTTCCCTGCACGAACAGCTTCCTGAAGATTTACGTTGGTAGCCGCAACCAAACGCACATCGGTTTTAATAACCTTGCTGGAACCCACTCGGATATATTCGCCCGATTCCAACACACGCAGCAAACGAGCTTGTGTACCTATAGGCAATTCCCCAATTTCATCTAAGAAAATAGTTCCGCCATTTACCGTTTCAAAATATCCCTTGCGGGCCTCTTGTGCACCGGTGAATGAACCTTTCTCGTGTCCGAATAATTCCGAATCAATTGTGCCTTCCGGAATAGCTCCACAGTTTACCGCTATAAATGGATTGTGCTTGCGAGCTCCTATTTGATGAATGATGTGTGAAAAAACTTCTTTCCCTACCCCACTTTCACCGGTAATTAATACCGTAAGATTCGTAGCTGCCACTCGCTCGGCAATGCTGATGGCATGGTTGAGGGTAGGCGAGTTGCCTATAATGCCAAATCTGTTTTTAATTGATTGAATTTCCATTTTCTAATATACTGTTGTTCCAATTAATGTTCCGCTTGTGCAGCGAATTACTTTTACTTTCACATAGTCACCCGGTTTGTGATTTCCTTTATCAAAGACAATCACCTTATTTTGGGTATTTCTGCCAAACACATCTTCTTCGTTACGGGCCGATGTTCCTTCTACCAATACTTCGTAAATCTTACCTATGTCCTCCTTGTTTCTTTCCAACGAATGAATCCGATGCAAATCAACAATCTCCTGCAATCTGCGTTTCTTTACTTCTTCAGGAATATCATCTGCGTATTTCTTGGCGGCCACTGTTCCCGGCCGCTCGTTATAAGCAAACATATAAGCCATCTCATATTTTACCTCCTGCATCATACTCAACGTATCCTTATGTTCTTCTTCAGTTTCGGTACAAAAGCCGGCAATGATATCCGTAGAGATAGCCGCTTCAGGAACAATTCTTCTTATCGCCTCAATACGCTGCATGTACCATTCGCGGTCATAGGTGCGATTCATCAGCTCCAGTATTCTTGAATTGCCCGATTGAGCAGGAAGGTGAATATACTTGCAGATGTTTGGATACTTGGCCATCATGTGCAACACATCATCGGTCATATCCTTAGGATGAGAGGTAGAGAACCGAACCCGAAGGTCAGGAGCTATTAGAGCTACCATTTCCATCAACTCTGCAAAGTTCACCACGTGTTCTTCATATTTGGCTTCTACCAGTTTCTTACCTACCAATTTAGGGTCATGAGAGAAACGATAAGAATCTACATTCTGCCCCAGCAGGGTTACCTCCCGATAGCCTTTTTCATACAGTTCTTTAGCCTCGGCAACTATACTGTCGTAATCGCGGCTGCGCTCTCTGCCTCTTGTAAATGGTACCACACAAAAAGCGCACATATTGTCGCATCCGCGCATGATGCTTACAAAAGCCGTTATGCCATTGGTGTTTAAGCGAACGGGATTGATTTCAGCATATGTTTCTTCTCTCGAAAGCAATACGTTCACCGCTTTTTGCCCTGTTTCAGCTTCTTCAATCAAAGACGGCAGAAAGCGGTAGGCATCTGGCCCCGCCACAATGTCCACTATCTTTTCTTCTTCCAGAAATTTCTCTTTCAATCGTTCGGCCATGCAGCCAAGCACCGCAATCACGGCTCCTCTCTTCCTTTTCTTTACAGCCGATAGATGTTGCAAACGGAAACGAACCCGCTGCTCGGCATTATCGCGAATGGCGCAGGTGTTTACCAAAATCAAATCGGCATCGAGAAACTCGGTGGTAGTATCGAAGCCTGCATTGGTAAGAATAGATGCCACCACTTCGCTATCGGCAAAGTTCATCTGGCAGCCGTAGCTTTCTATATAAAACTTCTTGCCGTTCGATGGAACTGTTTGCGGTCTTTCCAGCGTCAAGGCTTCGCCCTGACGGGTTTCATCTATCACCTTAGGTTCGGCTTCAAAAGCCACTTCGTTCTGATACAATTCGTTTTTCATAAATCGGGTGGCAAAGATAAATTTTTGGATGAGAGATTTGGCTTATGACCGGTCTTAAATATCTATCTCGCAATAAGCAGGATTTGATAATAATTTTTGGTTAAGGAGTTAAGTCCCTTAGGTAGAAAGGAAATGTAGTTCTCTGCCACACATTTTCAAAAAAAACCCCAAAACCCCAACAAAAAAACAAATAAGAGAATGGTTTGTTTCATAAATTAATTGTTGGGCTAAGGTAAACTATAATTAGTAGGAAGTAGGGTTTGCCTGTTTCCAGTTCTATTGAAATCGGTAACTATTTACCTTTTGGTTTGTTTTGATCAAATTTCGATGGTTTTGTGCATTTTTTTAGTGTTAACTTTCAAAATCTTAAGGTTAACTCTGGAAAACTCAACCTTAAGTCTGAAAAAGTTAGGGTTATGTTTAGAAATCTTAAGATTAAGTTTTCCAGAGTTAGCCTTAAGATTTTTGCGGTTAACCTTAAGTCCGGGAAAGTTAAGGTTAAGTTCGAGAAACTCAATCTTAAGCCGGGAAACCTTAGCCTTAAATACACGCTAGTTAACCTTAAGTTTTGGCAAGTTACCCGAAACTTTTCGGAACTTACTAGCGAGGAGAGTATAACATAAGCGAAGGTATTTGGTAGTCACTGTCAGTTTTCGATTAAGAAGGATTTTTTTGAAAGCACTTATTAAACCTTCCCCTATCATTTTCCCCAAACAAAAAACCCTGCTTACGCAGGGCCTTTCTGTCTAAAGTAAAAAATCTTAGTTCGACTTATGTTTGCCCAGGCGGTTCAAAGAACCGTAAGTGAAACCACTTCTGTGTTTGCGCAGCTTAATCTTTCGGTCGTTAGAAGACGAAGAAGAATTCCGGCTTCTTCTTTCCACTAAGTTTTCATCGGCTTCCTGTTTCACCAATTGCGAAAAGGTAACAGTGGCAATCTCTTCGGTCACCGGTTTTTCGGCAGTAATAACATCTACAGCCGGAAAAGAATAACTCTTACCTGCACCTTCTGCATTAGCTGCCATCGTTTGGATTGGGGCCGAAATCTCGGTGTAGCTCACCGGCAAAGTAGTTTCTGTAGCTATTTCCGTTTTGTCAGCTTTCTTGACCATCGCCACCGCCTTCACCACATTAGCTTTTGGAGCTGTTACTTCCTTTACCTGTTCCATCACCACGGCTGCCGATTCATTTTGCTGAACCGGAGCAGACACCACCACAGGGTTTGTAATTTGTGTCAAAGGTTGTTGTGGAGCGGCATTGTTTCTACCCACCAAATAGGCGGTTATTAACGATGCACCAATAACGGCCACCCCTGCCACAAAACCCACGAGCGAGCGCTTAGGCATAAAAGCGGCTGGCGCAGCGGCTGCCACCGGCAGTGCTTCTGAGGCTACCTCCGTAGCAATTCGATTCCACATTCCGAATGGAGGAGCAACCGTATGCTCGTTCATCATCTGTTCAATCTTCCTGTCAAAATGTTTAGTATCCTTTTCCATCTTCCTTCAATTTATTTCAAAAATATTCCTCCTTAATTTCTATCCGTTTAATGATTGCGGCAAAGCGTCTGAATTTTCTACAATCATCTTTTGCAGCAAGTAGCGCGCTCTCGACAATTGCGATTTGGAAGTTCCTTCCGAAATTTGCATCAAGTCACCTATTTCCTTGTGCGAATAACCTTCAATCACATACAGGTTAAACACCGTTCGGTAACCATCGCTTAGTTGCTGAATCATTTTCAGGATGTCCTCATGCTTCAGGGTTTCTAAGGCGTTGTCGTCATAATACTCAAAAGAACGTTTGTCCGTATCGTGAAGCGCATACAGATTTACCTGTTTGCGATAATGTTCAATAGCCGTGTTTACAAAAATTCTGCGTGCCCAACCTTCAAAAGAACCCTCCCCTCTAAACTTTTCAATGTTTCTGAAAATCTTTACAAAACCTTCCTGCAATAAGTCCTGCGCGGCATTGTATTCATTGGCATAGCGCAAACAAACTGCAAACATTTTTGCGGACAGCATGTTATACAGCATTTGCTGATATTTAGTTTCGTTCTTAGCGCAACCGGCAATGATCTCCTGTTCGCTGCAACCTTGAAAAATAATTGTTCCCATGTAAAAAAGCCTTTTAAGGTTTTACTAAAATAAGATTTCTACACCAACCTCTATAATTTAGACGCTAATAAGTTTCAAATGGTTGGCAAACAGGTCGAAACTTTTTTTCCGGTGACTAAAAGCATTCTTTTCATCCAGCGTCATTTCAGCATAAGTTTTAGCCGAACCGCTCGGTATAAAGATGGGGTCATACCCAAACCCGCTGTTTCCCATGCGCTCCCTGGTAATTTGCCCTTCCGTAATGCCTGTAAACTGAACGTAATTGCCTTGGGAATAGTATGTAATCACGGTTTTAAAGCGGGCTGTTCTATCTTCCAATCCTTCCATTTTCGAAAGGACCTTATTCACATTGTCCTCAAAGCTGGCGTTCTCACCGGCATAGCGGGCCGAATAAACACCCGGCTCTCCGTTTATGGAATCAATAATAAGCCCCGTATCTTCGGCAAAACAGGCGGTGTTATACTTCTTCGAAAGATATTCTGCTTTCTCCAACGAGTTTTCTTCAATCGTTTCATGCGTTTCGGGCAGTTCACCCACAAAGCCAATATCCTTCAAACTCACAATTTCCAAATCAGCCGCAGCAACCGATTTTACTTCCTGCAACTTATGTTGGTTCGAAGTGGCGAAGATTAACTTCATTATTTCAGGTTAAGGGTTTGTTGTAGCGATTCCCAAAGAAGGCCCTTGGCGCCTTTTACTTTCTCTAAATTCTCCAGCGAATCGGTTTGAATGATTTGGGTGCCATTTATTTCTAAAGGAACATTCTTCTTCAGTTTCGAAAGATTGTTGCTCAGATGAATCTCGCCAAATACTAAAATCATTTCGGGTTGATACCTGCTTTGGATATAGCCCAGCGACAAGGTTTCAAGATTTTGATTGAGCATTAAAGTTTCGCCTTCGGCAAACTTACAGGCACCAATTATTTTCTTGAGCATATCATTTATAGAAGCAGGCAATTCAGCCAAAGGATTGTTGTATAAAACAACAATCCTGAACTTCTCCCGTAAAACTTTAGTAGGCTCTATTTTTTCAACATTCTTTGAAATTTCAAAAACCTTTTGTTTGCTGAATAAAGAGGCAGGATACGCTAGATTAATCATGTTGAAGACCTTATTATTTGTTCAAAAATAAAATTGCACGGCAAAGCCAATGTAGAAAGTTATTCTATTTTTGTTTTCGACAGGTCACACATCAAAATTGTAACATCATGGGATACAGAATCAGTGTAGAGAAAACAAAGAATTCGGGTTTAAGTAA
>CANJVG010000047.1 GCA_947478005.1 Bacteroidota bacterium | reverse complement strand
TACCCAGTTCTCAGCATAGCTTTTCAAAACATCTAGGCTGTCTTTGCTCTGCAACCCTTTCGTCAAAGACTCCATATCCGAAGCATACAAGTATTCCTCGTTGGCTCTCGCAACAATATCTTTATCAAAAGCCGGCTTCTTTTTAAAAAAAGAACAGGCCGCAAGGGAAGTAATAAGAAAAAAGAGCAGGAGATTTTTCAATCTGAAATTTGCTTAGCTACTTATTTAAAAAACTGTCCCCCTTTTTTGAGGGGGACGTTTGCTTTATTTTTTGATGAGCGATTTGAAAACTGTTTCATCTACACTTATCGGATACTTGTTTCGCAAATCACTGAGCCACGTTTTCTCTAAGTACTCCTGATAGTCGGAAACAATATATCCCTTTGCTTCCTTCAATGTCTTTGGCTCCGGACCTGCAATTTCCTTTACAAGAATAAATTGAAAACTACTATCGTTAAGTTTGTTGATTGGCGTCAAACCGGTTTTCCATTCTATTTTATCAACTATATCATACTGACCTTTTTCATACTTACCGCTGATAGATGAAATGTGTGGCTTAGCGCCTTGCTTGTTCAACTTCGTCTTAATTTCATCAGAGGTCTTTTTCTTCTGAGCCATTTTATAAGCATCGTTGCAAATCTTCTCATCGTTGCTGTTGAAAATTTCAACTACTGCACGGTTACCCCACATATACTTCTGTTCATTGTTTTTGCGGAATGCTTCTAATCCAATGGTGTCCTTTACCGCTTTTGTCCAAACCTGTCTGTCCATCAATTCAAAAAGAAGAATACCATCTCTGTACTCTTTCATCAGGTTTTTAAATTCAGGTTTCTTCGTTTCTAAATTTCCTTCTTCATACTCCAAACATTTTGAAGTGACAAAACCATCGAAATATTCATTCAACAAAGCGTCTTTGGCTTTATCAGAACGATGCTTGGTATTTTTTTCAATCCAATCAGCAAAATCTGCCTGTGTATAATTCTTGCCAGCCAATACAAACAATGCTTTTGCTGTGCGAATTGCACTGTCCGCTTTGTAATTGCCGTTAAAAATGCCGCTATCCACTTTAGAGACAAAGGCAGTTTTTACATCTGCAAATTGAGCAAAGTTGTTCTCCTTCTTTATTCTTTCAATCAAAACAGTTTTAGCCACTTGAGAGCGAGTATCTCTTTCTACGCGTTTCTTAATGTCACCCTTTGCCTCGCTAAAAGGAGCAATGTCGCGCTTCTCTAGACGCTTGATTATATGATAGCCAAATTGGGTTTTCACCGGCTTAGTCATATCTCCATCCTTCATCAAAGCAAACGCTGCATCTTCAAATTCGGGAACCATACGTACATTTGAACCTGAACCGAACCATTGCAATTCTCCTCCTTTCACCCGCGTTGCCTTATCGTCTGAAAGTGTTTTTACTGCATCATCAAAAGCTACTTTACCACCTGTAATAAGCGCATAAATTGAATCCACTTTCTTCTTTACCGAATCCTGTTGCTGTGCTAATGCTTTTTCAGGGAAACGAATCAGCAAATGTGCAACATGTATTTGCCCACGTGAAGCACGTGAGTCATTTAACTTAACCAAATGGTAACCAAACTCTGTGCGAACCGGTTGACTTACTTCTCCCTTTTTTAAAGTATAAACAGACGTTTCAAAAGGATAAATAGTTCCAAATACAGTAAACCATCCAATGTTTCCATCATTGGTCTTTGCTGAAGGGTCTTCAGAACTTTCTTTAGCAACCTTCTCAAATGCTTCGCCCTTTTCAACTCGTTTGCGCAAAGCAGTTATTTTTTTGAACGCTGCAAGGGTGTCTGCCGGATTTGCATTTTCATCACATTTCACCAAAATATGACTGGCACTAACTTCTGTTTTTGAACGCTCATAAGCCTCTGAAATTAGTTTATCGGAAATTTCTCTATCTGTGAGATAAGACTTTGCCAATTGCTTTCTGTAACCTTCCAGTTCACTACGCAAGCTGCTGATGGTATCCAAATGAAGAGACTCCGCCTCTTTAACTTTCAAACGAAAATTCTCATATAAGTTGAGGTAATCGCGCAAACTCTTTTCGCTGAAATCCGCTTGGTTATTGACATTGTTTTTGTTGTAAACAAAAGTAAACTCACTAACAGCCACCTTATCTCCGGCCGCGGTAAACAATGTTCTAGAATCGGAAGTAGTTTGCGCAAGTGCAACAAAAGAAAGCAGGACTAGAGAAAAGAATGCAAAATTTTTCTTCATATCTGAGTTTTTTTTTCGTGGATGGCAAATATTGTTGCCTCTTTTTAAAGAGGGGCGAAGTTAGAATTTTTTAACAGCGAGCAAAGTGGCATTTAATGGTGCATCCGAGCAGTAAGGACCTGCATAAAATTGATACGATATGCGAAAAACTATTTTTACGCGATGAAAGATAAACCAAGGAAAATTCTGAGTGATGTAATGATAACTGATATGAGCAGTGAAGGAAAAGGAATTGCAAAACTTGACGGCAAAGTGATTTTTACAGAAATGGCAGTACCCGGAGATGTGGTAGACGTAGAAGTGCGCAAGAGCAAAAAGAGTTTTTCAGAAGGTGTCATTAGGGAATTGAAAACACCTTCACACTTACGCATAAAAGCGCAATGCTCGCACTTTGGTGTATGTGGCGGATGCAAATGGCAACACATCAGCTATGATGAACAGCTAAAATTCAAAAAGAAAATTGTGGCAGATGCTTTTGAGCGCATTGGAAAAATTGATTACCCGGCACTGCCTGATACCATTGGCTGTAAAGAGAATTTCTATTACCGAAATAAACTTGAGTTTGCCTTTACTGACCGTAGGTGGTTAACAGAAGAAGAGATAAAAACTGAAACGGTTTTTGAACATCGCAATGCGGTGGGCTTTCATGTGCCGGGAAGTTTCTCGGGAGTAATTGATGTTGAGCATTGCTACTTACAAGCTGACCCCTCAAATGCTATTCGGCTTTCGATAAAAGAATTTGCTTTAAAAAACGGCTACGCTTTTTTCAATCTTAAAGATCAGGCAGGCTTGTTGCGTAATCTCATGATCCGCTCCACCTCCATCGGTGAATTGTTAGTCTTGATTTCATTTTACGAAAACAATGAAGAAAAAATTGAAGCGCTACTGAAATATGTGAGTGAGCAATTCCCTTCTGTTACCTCCCTGCAATACGTGGTAAATGCAAAACGCAACGACACAATTTATGACCAGGAAACAATAGTTTACAAAGGCAAAGACCACATTATTGAGCAGCTTGGGAATTACCGCTTTAAGATTGGCCCTAAAAGTTTTTTCCAAACTAATTCAGTACAGGCAAAAACACTTTACGACATCACGAAAGATTTTGCGGGCTTACAAAAGGATGATGTAGTATATGACTTATACACTGGGGTTGGGAGTATTGCGCTTTATGTTTCCGATTCCTGCAAAAGAGTTGTTGGCATCGAACAAATTGAAGAAGCCATCAGCGATGCCAAAGAAAATGCGAATCTGAACAATGTAAACAACTGCTCTTTCTATGCCGGTGATGTGCGCATGGTTTTGAAAGAAGAATTTATTGCTGCAAACTGCAAGCCCGATGTCGTGATTACTGACCCTCCGCGCGCAGGAATGCATGAGGATGTTGTTAGAACGCTCCTTCAATTAGAGGCTCCGAAGATTGTTTATGTAAGTTGCAATGCAGCCACGCAAGCGCGCGATCTACAGTTGCTGTCTGAAAAATATGAAGTAAGAAGGGTTCAGCCGGTAGATATGTTCCCGCACACTACCCATATTGAAAATGTAGTACTGCTAATTCTTAAGAAAGCTTGATAGCTATCCGTAATTTTTTAATTTTAGGTTTGCGCAACTAAATCAGCCACAACATGCTCAACATCGTTTTGTTCGGACCCCCGGGAAGCGGCAAAGGAACACAAGCCGCTAAATTGGTTTCCAAATATAATCTGGTTCATCTTTCTACAGGCGATATTTTTCGCGCCAACATAAAAGGAGAAACAGAACTGGGTAAACTCGCCAAAAACTATTTGGACAAAGGACAATTAGTTCCGGATGAAGTAACTATTGGCATTCTTGAATCAGAAGCAGCTAAGCATGTTGATGCTGGGGGGTTCATTTTCGATGGCTTTCCACGCACCATAACGCAAGCAGAAGCATTGGATAAATATTTGGCATCCCGCAACAGTTCTATTACAATGATGCTTTCGCTGGATGTGCCCGAAGAAGAATTACGGAAACGATTATTGCTGCGCGGAAAAGACTCTGGCAGACCAGATGACCAGAACCCCGAGATAATTCAAAACCGAATCGATATCTATCATCGCGACACAGCTCCGGCCAAGGGATTTTATACCAACCAAAAAAAGTATTTCCCGATAAATGGCGTGGGAGATATAGAGGCTATTTTTGAGTCACTTTGCAAACAAATTAATTCCGCACAAACCAATTCGTGATACCATAAAATGATTGAGCGGCATTTTTATTCAATCATCGGTTATCATTATCATACATTAACTTTCAGTGGCTTCAGAAAACTTTATTGACTACGTAAAAATTTATTGCCAAAGCGGCAAAGGCGGTCCCGGAGCCTCTAGTTTTCGAAGAGAAAAATTTGTGCCAAAGGGCGGACCCGATGGTGGTGATGGTGGTCGAGGAGGTCATATCATTCTGCGCGGCAATGCGCAATTATGGACAATGCTCCATTTGAAATATCAAAAGCACATGATAGCTGATGATGGTGCCAAAGGTTTAGGAAAACTGTGTAGCGGCAGACAAGGAGAAGACAAAATTATTGAGGTGCCGCTTGGCACGGTTGCCAAAGATTTTGAAACCGGAGAACAACTTGCCGAAATAAACGAAGACGGACAGGAATTTATTTTGCTCGAAGGTGGCAAAGGTGGTTGGGGAAACAATCACTTCAAAACTTCCACTTCACAAGCTCCTACCTATGCGCAACCCGGTTTGCCATCTTTAGAATCCTGGGTAGTTCTGGAGTTAAAGCTATTGGCAGATGTGGGCTTGGTTGGCTTCCCAAATGCAGGTAAGTCAACTTTAATTTCAACGGTTTCAAATGCCCGTCCAGAAATTGCTGACTATCCGTTTACAACCCTCGTCCCTAATTTGGGCATTGTGGGTTACAAGGGCGGAAAGAGTTTTGTGATGGCCGATATACCCGGAATTATTGAGGGTGCAAGCGAAGGTAAAGGACTCGGACTGCGCTTTCTACGTCACATTGAACGCAATTCTATTCTGCTTTTTATGGTGCCTGCCGATTCACAGGATATTTCCAAGGACTATAAAATTCTTCTTTCCGAACTGGAAAAATACAACCCGGAGCTTCTCACCAAAAACCGGATGCTTGCTATCACCAAATGTGATTTGCTAGACGAAGAATTGCAGAAGATGCTGGAGAAAGATTTAAAGAAAAAATTGAAAGGAGAGGAAAGCATTCCCACTATTTTTATTTCAGCAGCGTCCAACAGCAATATTGACAAGCTGAAGGATGCTATTATGAAATTGCTGGAGAAGAAATAGAATTACTGATGTAGTTCATCTCTCACTTGCTCCACCGTAACTGTATCTTTTATTTTGAAAAGGTAAATAGCGAGATAATACAGAACAGAATTAACCGCCATGATACCGGTGAAAAGCCAAAAGTAATCTGCTCCTTTATAGTGACTAAAAAATCCGCCTGCCTGTGTGTTATTGTTAATGTAACTCACTAAAATATTGCCCAGAAAAACCGTGAAGAAAAAAAGCGCCATGATAGTACTCTTCATACTTTTCGGGGCTTGTGAAAAGGCATATTCTAACCCGGTTATGGAAACAAAAATCTCTGCCACCGTCAAAAGCACATAAGCCAACAACTGCCAGCCAATATTCAACGTTACTCCATGGTCAATTTGTGTTTGAATCCATGCCACCAAAACAAAAGTGAGCGTAAGCACAATTAAGCCCCAACCGATTTTTCGAAGAGCAGTAACACGAATACCAATTTTTTCTAGCAATGGATAGATTCCAAAACTGAAAACAGGAATCAGGATTAAAATGAGCAGTGCATTCACCACCTGAATTTGTTCCTGCAACCAATCCACACCCATAAAATGCAAATCCATTTTGCCTGCCTGCAACACAAACTCGCTTCCGTTTTGATCATACAAAGCCCAAAAAAGCGGAATGAAAGAAAACACAACCAACACTTTCCAAACCGACATGAATTGCTCTTTGAATGATAATTTTTCCTGCTCGCGTGTATGCTTTGGTAATTTGATTTTGTATTTACTCTTGCCAACGTAAAAAGTAATGAGCGCCAAAAACATCAATATCCCCGGTACTCCAAAAGCCAAAGGCGCACCATAACGGCTATTCTTTAAAACCGGAGTGATAAGCATAGAGAAGAACGCACCCACATTTATTCCAAAATAAAAAATGTCGTACAGCTTGGCAATGTTAGCATCGCTCTCGTTTTCGAATTGATCGCCTACCATTACACTAACGTTTGGCTTTACCCCACCCGCACCAATGGCAATCAACAACAAGCCGGCATAGAACAATTGATAGTTGGTGTCGAACATGGCTAAGAAGGCATGGCCGATGCAGTAAACAATAGCAAGGTATAAAATTGTGCGATACCTTCCAAGAAAGTAATCCGCCAAGACACCACCAAGAATAGAAAGAAGATAAACCAAGGCTACAAACAAGTGAGTTACCTCATTCGAATGCGCTTCTGCCGCACCCTGCAGAGCTGGGTTATGAGTAGGATTAAAAAACTGCGAAATCAAAAACGTGGAAAGAATCGCTTTCATTCCATAGAAGCTGAAACGCTCTGCTGATTCAGTTACTACTATATAAGGCGCTGCCTTCGGAAAACTTTTGAATCGGTCAAAGATAGCTGACATAAGATTTGTTTTTACCTGATGCTTATTCGATTTGGACAAACCAAACAGTATGCACCTCTATATTCAATTACAACTTCTTCAACTCATCTTGTAAAAACTCAACCAACTCAGCAAGATAGGATTTCGAAAAGTCGAATTTCGCACCTACGGTTTCGTAGAACTCGGGTATAGATTTGGTATAGCCGAGCGCCAATCCTTTTTTATAATCTTCGATCGCCTTTTCCTGATTGCGTTTAAAGCTTCTCCAAAGTCCTATAGCACCCAGTTCAGCAAAAGCATATTCAATGTAATAGAATGGAACCTCATAGAAATGCAGAATGTTCTGATAGCCGATTCGCAAAAAATCCTGCGCCTCGCTACGGTCAATATTACCGGGCGTATACTGACGCACTAATTCCACCCATTTGTTTCTTCTTTCTTCTACCGTATGATTAGGGTTAGTGTATAGCCAAAACTGAAAACTATCGCCCATACATATTTTCGAAAGAATGGTCAACACATGGTTCAAATGATTTTTGCGTGCACGATTCAATTCTTCAGCATCGGAATAAAATACATCCCAGTGCTCCATACTCATTAACTCCATACCCATCGAGGCCACCTCGGCAATTTCCGAAGTAGTTTCCTTAAAGGCAGATAGTTCTAAGTCATGAGTCAGAAAGGTTTGAATAGCATGGCCACCTTCGTGCACCATGGTAATTAAATCGTGCTCACTGTTTGCCGAGTTCATAAAAATAAACGGCACACCCAACTCCGGCATCGACATGTTATAACCTCCATTACTCTTGTGCATGCGAGCACCCAGGTCTAAATAGTTCATGCGTTTCATTATTTCAATCCGCTCGCCAAAATAAGGGTCGAGCTGGTTGAAACACGCAATCGTTTTGTCAATTAAATCATCGGTAGAACTACAAGGCTTCAGCGCTGGCTTGCCGCTGGTGTCCACCATTAAATCCCATAGTTTCAGTTTATCTAAACCAAGCTTCTCTTTCCTTTCCTTCGAAAGTTGATTCACCAAAGGCATAATCACTTCTTTCACCGAACTGTGAAACTCCAAACAATCATCGGGGGTATAATCAAACCTGCCCAACTCCATAAAGCGAAACTCCAGATAATTCTTAAACCCTGCATTCACCGCTATTTGATGGCGCAGTTGAATCAACTCAGAAAGCAACTCATCCAACTTTTCGGCATCCTGTAGTTTTCTTTCCGCTATCAGTTTAAAAACCTCTTCGCGCTGCGCGCGGTCGCTGCTGCGCAAATATACCTCCGCCTGTTTAGGTGTCATTTCAACACCATTATAAGTAATGCTTTGTGCACCCGTAATTTGTCCGTAAACGCTTTGCTTCACGTGCATTTCGCTGTTCAGCGGAATGTTTTCTTCGCGAAATAACTCGAGCGATTTTTTAATTCTTCTTACTGTAGTAAAAAACAAATCCTTATCCAGTTGCTCGGCAAAAGGACAAGCCACCAACTTTTCTTTCAGATGCTGGTCAGCTACAGTAATTTTAGGTAGAATGGTGGCATACAGATTATTCAACTCAGCCTTGGCTGCCTCGTCTGTAGTGTCGAGGGTCGTGCGCACATAAATCCATCGACTGCTTTCGCCTCCTGCCGCTTCCATTTCGCTCCAATCGCGCAGCCATTGGTGCAAATCTTCCAACGACAGCAACTCGCGCTCCTGCAAGTTTTTAAAGTAGGGCTCCATCAGTTCCCAGGTAGAGGGAACAAAATCTTCTGTCAAAAAGCTTCTCTTCTTTCTTTGCGGCAGCGTCACCGGCTGCGTTGTTTCTGCTAACATTCTTTAGGTTGCTTTGCGGGGGGTGGTAATTTTTTTCACTGGGGCTGGCTTCGATTGTGCCTTGGCCGATTTAGCCGTCTTCACCGCTTTGGGTTTGCTTTCCTTCTTCACCTCCTTCACGGCTTCTTCTTTCGCTTCCGTAATTTCCTCCTTTGTTTTATCGGTGGTTAATTCTTCTATCAGGCTTTTTTCGTTCAGCAAATTATACCACTTGGCCAGTTTGCGCATATCGCTAACGTGTACTTTCTCTTTATCATAAGTTGGCAACACAGCCTCTAACCATGCTTTCAATGCAGCATCATTTTTTACATCGGGTACTGGTGTCTTCCCTTCTTTTTTCTTGATCGCTGCCAGCACATCTTTCAGCATAGCCGGTTCTTCATCGGTGGTGAAAATGCTGATGCTATCGAGCGGAGAAACAGGATGGGTTCTGCCCGATACAAACTGTGTTTTGCCATCTACCAACGAAGTAACAATTACACCATCGCTTCTGCGGCTTGCTACTTTAAACAATCCGGGCATGCCGGTAATTCCTACAATCTCTGATAAGTCCATGTTATATTTTTTAAGGATGCTAAAATATAAACTTCGAATAAAGAAGAAAGCATCAGCATACATGGGGTTCCCGCGAGGCGCGGTCGAGCTTTCCCTGCCCGTTCCGTTCAGGCGGGCGTTCCGCTCTTTTTTGCTACCCAAAAAGCAAGGCAAAAAAAGGAGCTCCACTTAATCACTAATCCGAATACCCATTATGTTCTAGAACTAAATCTTTTACAATTCTTTTCGCGATAAAATAATTTGTTATAGCGTGAAATATCCAGGGTATATCAAATCTTGCAAGCGTTAGCACGTTTACTTTAATCTCTTTTGTATTGGTTCTCACGAAAATCCTTTTACGAGAAAATAGGAAACCATCTGTGAAATCTCCAACAATCAATTCTGTACCATTTTTTAGAAAAAAATTGTTGGATACTTATCGCGCAAATAAGCTTTTACTGCTTTTACTGATACTTTACGTGTAACACTAATGCTTTTGAACTTTCTTGTAAAGTAAAGAGCTAATAGCAAAGCAAAAATTACAACCGAACCAAGAATGTGAAACAAATCAACTTTAAAGCTTCCAAAAAACACTAAGCTTAGATTTAAAATCAATCCACCCCAAATGAAATATTCAAGTCCTATTTTAAACCAATTATCATAATATTCTTCGTTTGATTTATTCGTCATATTTTTTCCCGTTATTGATGTTTTAGCATTATCACCGCGATGCGTCACCAACAACATTCTTTCTCCAAATCTAACCTTCCATTTGTATTTCCCTCGGCCTTGAGGATTTGGGCGTTAAAAAATTTATGGAGTGAAGCGTTAAGAACTAAAAACTGTTTGAGCGCCAGCACACCCTCCACAATTACTACAAAATGGTCAGCGCGAGTTTTTTTAGTTTAGCGTAACGCAATAAATTTTAGCCCAAATCCTCACAGCCTTGAACTTTTGTTTCTTTTGGTTCAAGCCAAAAGAAAAAGAACGGGAACAAAAGACAAAGGTTCCACCCCTACGGGGTTCCTATGTAAAGAGGAACTTTTTTTCTACCAATAGCTCACCCCTCTGGGGTTTAATACAAAAAATAGAAGAGCCACACTCCCGCGTGGCTCTTCTATTTTGCCTTTCGGTAGTTCCTGCGTTGCTCTTTTAGGGTAGGGTCTGCATAGCGGCTGTTCCTGCCAAGCTGCTCCCCCTTAGGGGTTGGGAGTCTGCCAAGCCTCTGCCTGCCTTGCAATCCAAATTCCGAAATCCCTGCCCGACTTCATCATTCAGGCGGGCGCATTCCGAAATTCCCTATTCATTCCCGATTTTTCTGTTTCAAACCAAAACAAAAACAGAAAAATCATGAGAAAACCTTTCCATCTCCGCGACAGCGAAATCAGATTACTAAAACCAATTGCAGGCGGCCACACCCAGCAGGAAGCGGCTAAACTTTTAGGCATCTCCGAATCCACCGCCTCCACCCATGCCGACAACATTCGCGCCCAAATGAACCTTCCAAAACTCGAAGCCGCAGCCGCACTCGCCATGGTCATGGGCTACTTCTCCGTCCACGATGTCATCTTCAAATTCAAAGATCCAAACCTGCTGCCGTGGTCTGAATATCCGCGCAAACCATAACCCCGCCCAAAACCAAAACTTATCAACTGGGGTATATACCCCATTGACATCGCCATGCCCATCCCCTACGTTCACATCATTAAAAAACAAACCAAAACCAACACACAATGGAACCAACTTACAAAGACACTCAAGACGAACTCTACGAAGGCTGCGACCTGCTCGCCCAAAGCACCGCAGACGAACTCACCACACTTGCCGCCTTCAAAGCAAAGTATGACCCCGCCTTCGTTCTCGCATTTCGAAACACCATCATCGCTGCCCAGGCCCTCCCCGATGACGACCAGCGCGTAGTCGCCCACGAAGTCCTTCGCATCAAAATGGTCAAAAAAGTAGATACTGAAATCAAAACAGCCTTAGGCAGCTTGCGTCTATATATTCGCGATGCTTATGCCGATGTAGATGAAAGAGAAGTAAGACTGCGCGAAGCAGGCTTCAATGACTACGAAGCCGCCATGAAATACAACTGGGATAAACTCAAAGGCGAACTCAAAAACGCCAACGACTTCATCACCAACAACCTGGCCGACCTCACCGCCAACAACAACATGCCGGCTGCATTCGCCACCGTCATTTCCGATTTAAAAACCGATGCCGACAAAGCCATCACCAAATTCCTCAACCTCCGCGAAGACAGCAAACAAGGCACCCAAAGCAAAATCGAGGCAAACAACGAACTCAACAAACAAAAAAATGCCATCTGCGAAGACGGTCAACACGTCTTCCGCGACAACGATGCCAAACGCGCACAATTCGTTTGGGATTCCATCATGACCATCGTCACCCCACCGGGCAAAGCCCGATTAAAATTCGATATAAAAGAAGAAGAAACAAACATTCCATTAATCGGAGCCAACGCCCAATTCCAGAAAGAAGGCAACGAAGTCATCACCGCCACCACCGGTGCAGGCGGCAGAGCAATGGTCGACAACATCGAACCCGGCAAATACAAAGGCACCATCCACCGCACCGACTACAACTCAATAGATGTCGAATTCGAAATCACCACCGGAGTCACCTCCTACAAACACTGGCTCCTAACCAAAACCGTCTAACCAATCGCAATCCTCAAAAGCAAAAAGCCCCTCCTTCGGGGCTTTTTTATTTCCTGCATTTACCCCTTCAGTTCGGGCTTTCCTCCGGCCTTGAGGATTTGGGCGTTATGAAAATCATGGAAGAAACCGTTAAAAACTGCACACTGTTTGAGCGCAACCGACACTATCAATCTACTACAAAACTTCAAGCGCGAGTTTGTGCAGTTTAGGTTTCTGTAATGATTTTTAGCCCAAATGCGCCTCGCATTAACGAATTCCTTTTTACTAAAAATAGAAGAGCATGAGTAAATCCTCACAGCCTTGAACTTTTGGTTCTTTTGGTTCAAGCCAAATGCGCCTCGCATTCATGAAGTCCGTTAAAAAAAAGATAGAGCCTGAATAAAAGAACAACAAATAGTTTATGCGAAACCCTCAAAAAATGTGCACTACCTGGCATTTCATCCCCAATCAATTCGTGTAAATTCGTGCAATTCCTGGCCAACTTGCATCTATCCCCCATTCCGAAGCCTAAAACCCCCATCCCATCGGACGAATTTTCCATCCGCCATGACGAATTTTCCGTCCGCCTTCCGGAAATCGTTCTCCGCCATCCGGAATTTAACATCCGCCTTTCCGAAATCCTTATCCGCCATTCAGAATTTTATCTCCGCCATCAGAAAATCTCAATTCGCCAAAAGAAATCTCCCATCCGCCTCCATCTTTCTTCCATCTCCCTTCCCGAAATCACCCACCTGTCCTTTCTCACGCTGCTTCTTTTCCGTCTCCGTCTCAGGTCTCATATCTTGTGTTTATTGTCTTCGGTCTAATTCCCATTATCTGCCAAGAAAACACTAATCTTGCACCCCCGAAAAATCATGGAATTCAACCTCACCACAAAATTTAAACCCTCAGGCGACCAACCCGAAGCTATTGCGCAATTGATTAAAGGCGTGAACGAAGGCGATAGAGAGCAGGTGCTGTTGGGCGTTACCGGTTCGGGCAAAACTTTTACGGTGGCCAATGTGATTCAGCAGGTCCAAAAACCCACGCTCATTCTCACCCACAACAAAACCCTGGTGTCGCAACTCTATGGCGAGTTCAAGCAGTTTTTCCCCGACAATGCGGTGGAGTATTTTGTGTCTTACTACGATTACTATCAGCCCGAAGCCTATATTGTTTCTACCGGCACTTATATTGAAAAAGACCTTGCCATCAATGAAGAAATCGAAAAGCTTCGTTTGAGCACCACGGCCTCGCTGCTGTCGGGCAGGCGCGATATTATTGTGGTTGCTTCGGTGAGTTGTATTTACGGCCTCGGCAATCCGGTGGAAATTGAAAACGGAATTATTCGTGTGCGCAAAGGGCAGAAGATTGCGCGCAACGCATTTCTTCATAACCTGGTCAACAGTCTTTATTCGCGGGGCGAAGATTTATCGCGCGGCACCTTTCGGGTAAAGGGCGATGTGATAGAAATCGCGCTGCCCTATGTGGATTATTCTTTCCGCGTCACCTTTTTTGGCGATGAAGTAGAAACCATCGAAAGCTTCGACACCGTCACCGGCCGCACGCTTGCTAAGCTCGACCTTGCCGCCATCTTCCCCGCCAATCTGTATGTTACTTCGAAGGAGTCGTTGATGCGCATTATAGATGCCATACAAGCAGAACTCAATCTGCAAGTAGCCTACTTTAAAGAGGTAGGGAAACATATCGAGGCCGCGCGCATAAAAGAACGCACCGAGTTTGATATGGAAATGATGCGCGAGTTAGGGTATTGTTCGGGCATCGAAAACTACTCGCGCTTTATGGATGGAAGAGAAAAAGGAACGCGTCCTTACTGCCTGCTCGATTATTTTCCCGATGATTTTTTGCTGGTGGTGGACGAAAGTCATGCTACCATTCCGCAAATAGGCGGCATGAGCGGTGGCGACAGAAGCCGGAAAGTAAATCTGGTAGAATATGGTTTCCGCCTTCCTTCCGCCTTAGATAATCGCCCCCTCAGTTTCCCCGAGTTTGAAGCAGAAATAAATCAAGCCATCTATGTAAGCGCCACTCCCGGTGATTATGAATTGGGGAAAACCGGAGGCTCTTTTGTAGAACAAGTGGTGCGCCCTACCGGCTTGCTCGACCCGCCTATTGAAGTTCGCCCGAGCTTAAATCAAATTGATAATTTGATGGAAGAAATTGATGAATGTATTAAGAAGCACGAGCGCGTGCTCGTGACCACCCTCACCAAACGAATGGCAGAGGAGTTGAACAAATACTTAGGTCGCGTGGGCATCAAGTGTCGTTACATACACAGCGAGGTGCATACTTTAGACAGAATAGAAATCATCCGCGATTTGCGCTTGGGCAAATTTGATGTGTTGATAGGTGTCAACCTTTTACGCGAAGGCTTAGACCTCCCCGAAGTATCCTTAGTAGCCATTCTCGATGCCGATAAAGAAGGCTTCCTCCGTAACCGAAGAAGTTTGATTCAAGTGTCGGGCAGAGCTGCGCGAAACGTAAACGGCAAGGTAATTATGTATGCCGACAAAATGACCAAGAGCATGCAGTTGACCATAGATGAAACCAATCGTAGAAGAGAAAAGCAAATCAAATACAACCTCGACAACAACATCACCCCACAAACCATTTTGAAATCGAAAGAAGAAATCATGAACCAAACTTCGGTGCTCGAATTCCGCAAACCATCACTCGATGCCTACATTCAACAGGAAGAGGAAATGGGCATGGTAGCCGAGCCGGGATTCCAATATATGTCGGCCCCTCAATTGCACAAAGCAATAGAAGACACCCGAAAGAAGATGTTAGAAGCCTCCCGCGATTTAGATTACCTCACAGCCGCCAAACTGCGCGATGAAATGGTTTCGATGCAAAAGGTATTGAAAGAAAAGTTTACAGAGAAGTAAAAAATAAAAAAGCCGCTCGTGATGAGCGGCTTTTCTGTTTAATCCCCTAAGAAAATTTTACTTGTGCTTAGCTGATTTACCTACCGATTGAGTGTTCAACGGAGTATAGTTAATTCTGAATTCGTTCGACAAACCGAAGAGTTCCGGATGCAAATATTTACCGGCATCTTTTCCTTTGCTTACCTCGTTCACCACTCTGTGTTGCTCTGCCCAAGCATCCTTACGAACACCGGTTACCTGCCAGCTTACTTTCACATTTGGCTTATCTGTTTTAACTACAAATGAGTTGTTAGAAACCTCTTCCCCTACAATAGCCTGAGCAAAAGCAGCCATTACAGTTAACTGATAACGGAAATCCATGTTCTCTGCTTCAAAGTAAGTAGGTAGTTTCACTACGGCTGTTCCGCTAGCATCAGTAGTTATGTTACCGTTGTATATGTTCATCATATCCGGGCTCTCCACAAAACTGTGAATCAAATATTTGTTAGCCGGATCTTGCGGGTGGTCAATGCGGAAAGTTCCACTGGTCTTAGATAAGGCACCAGCCACGTTCACATCGCCAAAGAAATAACCCGCCCAGTTATTAGTAGCACAAGTAGCACAAGACCCTGCATCGCCTACAACACCAATATTTCCTGTGCCCAGTGTAGTATCAACATAACCATATACCCCATAGTTAACTCCCAATGAATTTTTCCCCAAACCAAAAACACCAAAATTTGCTTTAGTCGCTGCATTGGCTCCATCGGCCAAAGCCCAAACACCGGTGTTGGTTCCAAGGCTAGAAGAAGATGTTGCTTCTACCGCTCGGTTGATGTTCTGTGAGCTATCCGCAGTTGCCTCCACTCCAATGTTAGCTCCGTTAGCCGAAGTAGCTCCGCTAGCATCTGCTTCCAATCCGAAGTTGATTAATCCTTTAGCAGCGTAACCATAAAGACCATAGTTAAATTGTGCGTTCGTATTGTTTGCCAAACCTCGCACAGCTATTTGAGTTCCTGTAGTTCCTGAAATAACAGAAGTTAGACCTGTATAGACAGAATTGCCAGTGGTTGCCCCTGAGGAAGCAATTAATACCGAGTTGCCAGCGGCGGTGAAAGGATTAACCACTGTAAGTTTGGAAGTTCCAGCGGTAGTGCCGATTCCTACATTCGTTCCATTGTCAAAAATTTGTGACAAACCAAGTGTAGTTGCTCCGGTCCATTTTGAAACATAGTTCAATGTTCCTCCGCTTAATGCACCCCCCGTGCCAGTTGGGCCAGTAAGTCCGGTTGGTCCTGTAGCACCCGTTACACCAACACCTGTTGCACCATTGTTACCCGTTACACCTTTCAAACCTGTTGGGCCTGCGGGTCCTGTAGCACCTGCACCTGTAGGTCCAACTAAACCTACACCGGTAGGTCCGGTAGGTCCTGTATTACCACCACCCGATCCTGTTACTCCGGTCGAACCCGTTGGACCTGTAGGGCCAGTATTGCCGCCACCAGAACCGGTAGCCCCAGGATTTCCGGTTGGACCGGTTACTCCTGTTCCCGTAGGACCCGTAATTCCAGGGTTTCCGTTATTTCCGGTTGGGCCGGTTGCACCTGTAGTGCCAATGCCACCATCATTTCCGGTTGGGCCTGTAGTTCCACCACCTGCGTTACCTGCATAAAGAGCATAAGGAACACTTAATAATTGTGAGTTCCCCATTGAGCTATAAGCTCCGCCACTTACACTTACTTCAACTTCTAAGTATTTAGCACCTGAACCCCAAGTAACTGTTGACAGGTTCGAAACATCGCCAATTTTTAGACTAACCAAACCAAACTGATTAGCGGTAGTCGTTTGTGTTTCATTAAAAATAACGACACCGTTGGCCGCTCCTTCGTGAATCGAAAATTTAAGTCCTACAGGAGTACCGGAAGCTACAGGAGTACCGGTGTTATCGCGGACAACTGCCTGATAATTTAATTTTTGAGGAGGTGTTTGTGCCATTGCTTCGAATACAGGGAAAAGCAAGAGCAACATGAAGAGAATTCTTTTCATTGTGCTTTAAGTTTTATAAATGATTAATGGAGAGACTAGTTGATTACCTGGAATTTCTTGGTAGTAATATGCGTTTTAGCATCCTTGTCAGAGGTAAACGTCATAGTCAAGAAATACTGGCCAGCTGCAAGAAGAGAAACGTTTGTCTGCTCTACTATTTTGCCGTTGTTGTAGTTGCCGTTGTAAACGTCCGCTACTTTTTGTCCGATGATATCAAAGATGCCAACCGAAACCTTTCCTGCTTCAGGAAGTTCCATACCGAACCAGATATTATCTACTGCCGGATTTGGATATACGGCAAATGCACCGAAATCATCCTTCGTCATATCAAGAATGGCTGTCGGAAAATCATTTGGCTGCTGGAAACCTTGAGTAAGAATATTGCCGTTGGCAGAGAAAGTTTCTACCATCGTCATTTCGCCTACGGTGTAAGATAAACTACCGTTAGCATTGGAAGAATAGGCACCTGTGCTGGAAATTACGGTCGGAGTCAGCATTTGAGCGTTACCAATAAATACTGCTGAAAGAGCAATCAGTGTGAAGTATAATTTTTTCATCGTTTTAAATTTAACGTAAATAAAGGGTTTTGAGTTTTGTTCTCCAAATATATTTCAAAAAAACTTTGTTGCCTGTCTTAATAGAGGATCCTCACCTTGATGGTACTTTTTACTTCTTTCAGCAAAGCGAAGGCTTCTTTTGAAAGGGCCGTATCTACATCTAGCACTACATAGCCAATCTCATCATTGGTTTTTAAATACTGACCTAGAATATTGATATTGTGCGAAGAAAGCTTGGAATTTATTTCTCCCAACACGCCCGGCACGTTCTTGTGAATGTGCAGTAGGCGATGTGTTTTGGCCTGCAACTGCAAGTTCAATTGAGGTACCGAATGAGAACCTGTGCTGCTTCCTCTTTCTAAATAATTCAGCATTTTGGAAGTTACATCAAGGCCTATGTTCAACTGCGCTTCTTCTGTAGAGCCACCAATGTGTGGAGTAAGAATTACATTAGGAAGGTTTTGCAACACGGTCGAAAACTTAGCTCCGTTCTTTTCCGGTTCTTCGGGGAAAACATCGATAGCAGCACCGGAAAGCTGTCCGCTTTTCAAGGCTGTTTTCAAGGCCTCTAAGTCTACGACATCGCCACGGCTATAGTTAATGAGAATACTTCCCCGCTTCATAAAAGCAAGTGTTTCTGCATTTATAAGATTGCGCGTAGACACCTCGCTGGGAATATGAAGAGTAACAATATTCGAGCGCTTCAATAAATCTTTTAGCGAACGAACCTGCTTCGCATTACCATGAGGAAGTTTAGATTCTACATCGAAGTAGATGACATCCATACCCATGGCTTCGGCCATTACACTTACCTGCGAACCAATGTTTCCATAACCAACAATTCCCAAAGTTTTTCCGCGAAGTTCGAAACTGCCTTTAGCATCTTTTTGCCAGATACCTTCATGAGCCGCTTTGTTCTTGTCCGTGATTTTGCGAATGAGCATAATGGAAAGCCCGATAACTAATTCGGCTACGCTGCGCGTGTTGGCATGTGGTGCATTGAAAACCGCAATACCTTTTTCGGTGGCAGCTTTCATATTCACTTGGTTAACACCAATGCAATAGCAACCGATGGCCAGTAACTTATTCGCCTTGGCTAAAACCTTTTCGGTAACCATGGTCTTGCTGCGAATACCCAGCAAATGCACATCTTTTATTTCGCGTAGCAAGTCGGCTTCGCTTAGTGCACCGCTAAGTTTGCGCACACTTGCATAGCCCGCTTCTTTAAATTCTTCTACCGAAACGTCACTGATGTTTTCGAGCAGAAGGATATTGATTTTGTCTTTGGGGTAAGAAGTGTGTTTGGCTGTTGACATGAGTATAGTGAATTAGAACAAAAGAGATGGGTGATTAGTAACGGTCATGAACGCATTACTAATCACCCATTCATGAATCAGTTTTTACTTTGCTTCGGCAAAATGTTTTGCCACCTGGTTCCAGTCAATTACGTTGAAGAAGGCAGTGATATAATCGGGTCTGCGGTTTTGATAATTTAAATAGTAGGCATGTTCCCACACGTCTAAAGCAAGAATTGGAGTTCCTCCGCATCCCTTAGCTCCTTCAATATCCATCAACGGATTATCCTGATTGGCAGTAGAGCAAACTTCCAGTTTGCCGTTCTTTACACATAACCAAGCCCAGCCTGAACCAAAACGCGTAGTAGCTGCTTTAGTAAATTCTGCTTTGAAATTATCGAACGATACAAAGGAGTTATTGATAGCTTCTGCCACAGCACCTGTTGGGGCACCGCCAGCGTTTGGAGCCATGATGTTCCAGAAGAAAGAGTGGTTCCAGTGTCCTCCGCCATTGTTGCGAACGGCTACAGGAAGTTTGGAAATATTCGCCAGAATTTCTTCCAACGATTTGTTTTCCCATTCGCCACCTGCAAGAGCGGCATTGAGGTTAGTAACATAAGCATTGTGATGTTTGCCATGGTGAATTTCCATAGTGCGCGCATCTACATGCGGTTCGAGTGCATCATACGAATAAGGCAAAGCCGGTAGTGTAAAAGCCATTTTATTTTGTTTTAAGTTTTAGAGAATGATTGTTTGCGGATGCGAAAGTAAGATGTTTTGAGAAGATGTTTGAGCAAAACTTTATCTCAAGCCATCGGCATTTTTCCACAATGCACAGCCAAGACCCAAAATTTGGGAGATTTGCCGACACAGATAATATGCGGCATCCTAAATCTTTGAGCTTACTCGTTCTATTTTTTGCTTTTTGCAATACCCTTTTTGCGCAGCAAAGCATTTCTCTCGTTTTCCCTTCTTCTTTGCTCGATACCTCCATCACTTCTTTGGCTATAAAGGATGTTCAGCAGTTATTAACCCAAGCCTGTAATTGCGAAGTGAGTTTGAATAATGAAAGTGCCGATGTGCTGCTCAAACTTCCCTCCATATAATAAAGAAGAAGCCTCTCAACTCAACCGCTTTGCGCGCCCAACACCGCGCGGCCGTTCTTCAATATATTTTATGCAGGCGAGAGGCAAAAATCAAACACGAAAAATGCAATTGCGATTCGTATTTAAATAATGCCGCTTTTGCAAGAGATGGCGCGCAAAAAACCGTGCTGCACCGCGAAGCCAACTATCGCTAACCCACCTGTCCCGACTATATCGTGCCTTTCATTGCACAGGTCGGGAACAGCCGCCCTTCACTCACCATTATGTCATTCTGAACGAAGGTTTCCGAAGTGAAGAATCTTGTATTTCCATTATTATTACATTGTGATACCAATGGACATACTTTTTCAATTTGGTGAATTCACCATTCAAGGTTCAACATTTGTCAGCGACCTTACTGTTGCCTTAATAGGCGCTGCTGTAGGTGGCGTTATTGCGGCAGGTGTGGCTATCTTGATGTATAAAAGACAGCGTGTTCAAGAGTTTGATGAAACCTTATTTTATATTCTTTTATTACTACGGAGCGTGGAAGATGAACTTAAAACAGACGTTGCCAACATTAACGAATTCATCTCTGACGTAAACACAAATTCTTCTGAACTACCATTACTCAAACAAAAGGCGAGTTATGATATTAAGCGTTTGGTTGAACGAATTGATCAGTATCGTGGCTTAATAGCTTATATTCAAAAAGGCGGAGATCAAACGAAATTCAAAGAGCTTTATTCAATACTTGATTTCTATAATGAGGTAATGATTCAAATTAGAGAACAACTATCAAAAGAGAAAAATTTTGATTATCAAAGAAAGTTAGAACTCACTAAGATTACAGACCGCTTGCAAGATGAAATTTATTTTAACCAAGGCGAATTGAACGAAAAGCATAACCAGCTTTTCGTGAAAATGCAACCGATTTTTGATTCAGTAAAATTCGAGGAAGACAAAACAAAGGATGTAAAATTTTGGAATGAAAATTTTATTGTGCCGTTACGCAAAATATTTGATGAGCATAAAAATGTATACACAAATTCATGGTCGTGGGACTTAAGTAAGGCTCAAACAATTTACAAAGAAATTGAAGTGAAAAATAAATTAGTAGGTAAGGCTTTTGCTGAATATGTAGAGATACTAAAAGCACAACCTGGAAAATTAGAAAGGCATGAAACAATAATAAAAGCGCTTCTACCTAAAACGTTTTTAAAATTATTAGAGCAATCTTCAACCGACTCGATTTAGTCTTTTAAACATCTCACGGCTAAACCAGAACCCTTTCGCATAAAAAACCTTCCAATATCGTAGTTGTTATAATTAAGGCTTCTTATCCATGCGTTTGCCTCATCATAAGCATTGGTGCTAGTCCACCAATAACCCCAATCTCTGATTCCCTCAAAATTTCCGTTTCCATCACAATAACCTCCAGGCAATGCTGTAAAGCCAGTTTCATTGGTGCCCTTAGTTTTATTAACCTCTCTAAACTCAACCCCACCTAAGGTTGGAACTGCATTCGGATTCCACTCTTCAGAACTTTTCAATCTAGGTGAACCATACCCATCATTACCTACGGTTTCTTGAAGTTCATCCCATTCCTTATCCCCCGGAATATGCCAGCCAATTGGAGCTAACTCCCTGCTATCATTAATAGCAAACCAATTATAAAGTTTTCCAAATTTTCGCCCTTTTTCGTGGTCGAATCTATAAAAGCACCAGCATCCTAAACCGAGCTTTGAATACTTCGCCCAGTCTTCAGTTGTTTTCGCCTCGGGGATAGTATCGCCATTTCGATATTTACCGACATCTAGATTCTTGTTCATCCATTTTTGATTGCCCAACTCAATTGTTATGTTGTCATAGTTTATATTTTCTGGTTTCTGCAAATTGGTTTTTTGTGGTTCTTTAGTAGGGCTTGAATTATAGTTACCGCCTAAAGTAAGTTGACCGCTAGAGTAATCAAATGCGAATTTGCCAAAACGTTGTAAAGCACTTTGTCCGAATAAAAGTGGTGCATTTGTAGTATGTGCTATTGATGCTTCAACATTGTAAATTTTCTGATTGCCAATTTCAATACTTTTCAAATTCACTTTGGTTCCTTCTTGTATATCACCATTAGCTATTCGGTAGTATTCAGTTCCTAAAAAATCTTTTTCGCTCAAGTAGCCATTCTTCAACATAAAAAGTGCTTCAGTCAGTGATAGAGAAACATCGCTTGCGCCAGTGTCAAAAATAAATTTCAAGCCAAGCCCGTTTACCTTACAAGGTATTTTATAGACCCCTCCAATTTTTTCCATTTTAATTGTGGTTTGTGCAAAACCAACGGAAGAGAAAGTCGCTTGGTAAAAGAAGAATAGCAGGGTTATGTTTTTAAGCATGGATCTTTTTAAAAGCACTTAAAACGTTCAAAACTTTCACACAAAAATTTTACTGCTTCTGATTCGCTAGAAAATGTTTTATCGATTGTTGTTGCATCAAATGTATTCGCGCTCTCCGTTGCATATATTGAATATGCTGTTTCGCTAGCATTGATTGAAATATGAACATTGTATTCCCTTCCATCTCTTAATGAGGTGACATTTGTATGACATCCTCCGTCTTTGCAAGTTGAGCATTTTGTGTCCTCTTCAAACACAAGTCCATAATCTTTAAAGGTTTTATATTCCATGTTGCCGTTGCTGGTGTTTTAATATCGGCACTCCGATACGTCACCAACAACTATTATTTTCAAATGTAATCTTTCCCCTAAATCCCCCCGCAAAATATTTTTTTGCAATTCAAAAACCTGTTTTAAATTCACATCAACTAAAACATAATTCTTAAACTTAAACAACAAGTCTATGGCATCCACATCTGAAACTGGTCATGCAGTTAACTACAACAACTTCAACACACTCATCACTCGTTGCACCGGCTACTTAGGCCGCTACAACCCCACCAACACCTCCCTTAAAGTTTCAAACCTCCAAACCGTCTACACCAATGCCGGCAATGCATTGCAGGACATCATCCATTTCAAGCCCGCTTGGGACAATGCCATCAACCAGCGCCAGCAGCTCTTCTTCGACATGGAAAAACTCACAACCCGCGTCATCAACTCCTTCGATTCTACTGAAGCCGTTACCGATGCTCAGGTTAAAGATGCAAAAGCAGTTGTGCGCAAGATTCGGGGCGAGCGCAAAAGCAAAAAAATCATCAATCCGGGTCCCGATGACCCCAATCAGATTTCAGCCTCACAACAATCCTTTGCCAATCAGGTCCTGCATTTCGGCACCTTAGCAGGTCTCGTAGTTGCCGAGCCCACCTACAACCCAAACGAAGCCGAACTCAAAGGTCCGGCACTCTTTACTTTTTTGGATTCCCTCACTGCCGCCAACGAAGCAGTGGCCACCGCCCAGCAGCCCTACCTCGATGCCCTTACTGCGCGCAACACAGTTTTCTACCAAGCCAAAACCGGCCTTGTTGACCTTGCCTTAGAAGCAAAAAAATACGTTAAATCAGTTAGTTCCATCACTTTACCCGAGTTCCGCCAAATCTCAGGACTCAAATTCAGCCGTCCGAGAAAGAAGAAATAAGTAAAAAAAGGGCGTTTCCTTTCCGAAACGCCCTTTTTTTTAGGAAATGCTCTGTTGGACCTAGGCAACCTTCTGTTTTCGGTAGGCAACCTTCTGTTTTCCTTAGGCAATGTTCTGTTTTCGCAAGGCAACCTCCTGTTTTCCTTAGGCAACCTTCATATTTCGCAAGGCATTCTTCTGTTGAACCGCGGCATTGTTCTGTTTTCAGCAGGCAACATCTTGTTTTCGCTGCTCACTCTTCTGTTTTCCTCTGCCATCCTTCATTTTGCATTCTTCGCGTCCTTTGCGTCCCTCTCCTCCTTTGCGCCCTTTGCGTTAACCCGCCTTTTGTATTTGTATTTAATTCGTGCCAATTCATGTAATTCATGGCAAAGTATTTCTGTATTCTCCGCATCTCCGCGCCTCCGCGTGAAACTACATGCTGCACAACCAACCGCTATTTATTTACTTTCGGCCTTCGAAAAACAGAAGCCTCCTAATCCCTATCTGAACCCTGCTATGAAACATACCTTTATCAGAACCTTGCCGCTCGTGCTTATTTTATTGGTAGCCATCAATGCCAGCGCTCAAGAGCCCGCGAGCGTAGAGCCGAAAAAAGAAATGACCAAGCGCCATGAAGAAGTAAACGTGGTGAACGGTGAAAGAGTGAAGGAACTGCCCGACACCGCGTTCGTTACCTGGAAAGAAGCGAAGAAACTGGGCGAAAGATTGTTCGAAATAGGCAGCATTTATTACGCCCTGCGCTACTACGAAGCGGCTCTCGACAAGAACCCTGCCGAGACGGGCCTCAACCAGCAGTTAGCCGAAGGCCACTTTGCGCTGCGCGATTACAAATCGGCCAACAAATATTACAAAGCACTGGTAGATTTAGATGGCGAAAAACATCAGGACCTGTTCGCGCTCTATCAACTCGCGCTTACCTATAAATACCTCGGCAACTATGAAGCCGCCAAACAAAACTTCGTGGCCTTCAACGGCTACGCCACAGGCAGCACCGACCTCGACAAACAACGCGCGCAGGCAAGGCGCGAAGAGTTGGGTTGCGATTTGGGCATAAAACTAAAGGCCGATAAATCATTCAGGGAAATAAAAATCAACCTGCTCGACACCGGCATCAACCAACCCTTCACCGACTATGCGCCTATCCTGATGAACGACCAAACGCTTGTCTTCAGCGCATGGACTTCCGACTCAGTGGCCATGACGGGCAAACGCGAGAAGTATTCCACCTTCTCCAAAATATTTTCATCGCATCGCCTCGGCAAAACCAATAGATGGTCGAAAGCAGAACCCATCAGCGGTGTGCTGAACACAGTCGACTACCACGTGGGCAACACCACTTTCACCAATGATGGCAAAACCATGTATTACACCCAATGTTTGCAGGACGATAACCAACGTATGCGTTGCAATATTTACAAAAGCAGCCTGAGCGATAGTGGCTGGCTGGCAGGTAAAAAACTCGAAGGCAATATCAACCTCGATGGCGCCACCAACACCGAACCTTTTTTGGGGAAGAATGAATTGGGCGAAGAAGTGCTCTACTTTGCTTCTGATAGAAATTCGAACCACAGTATGGATTTGTATTACGTGAATCTATATCCAAATGGAACCGTTGGCAAAGCGAAAGAAGTTTTAGGTATCAACACCAGTGGAGATGAACTAACTCCTTACTACGATTTGCAAACCAACACACTTTACTTCAGTTCCAATGGCTTTACAAATATTGGCGGATATGATGTATTTAAAACGAAGGCCATTAACGGCAAATGGAGCGAACCCGAAAACCTCGGCCTGCCCGTAAACTCCAGTGCCGATGACATGTATTTCAACTGGGACCAACAGCGCGGCATCGGCTTTGTGGTTTCCAACCGGCCGGGAGGCTATGGCTTAAAAAGCGAAACCTGCTGCGATGATATTTACCAACTATCGCCAAACAATCTGTTCCTCGCAGTGAAGGGAACATTGCTGAATGCAGATACAGCCGATGGCGCCATCACCAACCAACTGGTTTCGCTGTATGATGCCACGAGCGGTGCCTTGCTTAAAACTTATAACTCCACCAATGGCACTTATTTTTTCGATTTAGAAAAAGACAAGAGCTACAAAATCTCCGCAGTGAAAGAAGGCTACTTCGCGGCTGTGCAAACCTTCAACACCATCCGCCATTACACCAACGACACCATGAACTTCAACTTGCGGATGGAGAAGATGGAGAAAGACAAAACCTATACCCTCAACAATATCTATTACGAATTCGACAAGTCGAATTTGACCAAGGCATCGAAGTCGGTGCTCGATACATTGTATAATATCCTTCGCGATAATCCGAAGATTGTAATTGAACTAAGCGCCCACACCGATGCCAAGGGAGCCGACAAATACAATATGGAGCTGAGCCAAAAGCGCGCAGAAAGCTGCATGAAATATCTGACCAAAGATAAAGGCATAGCCAAAGAAAGAATCACCGCCCGCGGCTATGGCGAAACAGTGCCCATAGCACCCAACACCAAACCCGATGGCACAGATGATGAAGAAGGCCGCGCCAAAAACAGACGCACCGCTTTCAAAATCATTAACTGATAAATTTCTTCTGGTAATAATCGCCCGCGCAAATACATTGCGCTCGGGGTTATTACTTTAGCCTCCTGTAGTCGAATCTGCAAAACAAGCATGAGCAAATCGAGAACCCTTTATTTCTGCCAAAGCTGTGGCAACCAATCGCCCAAGTGGGTGGG
>CANJVG010000046.1 GCA_947478005.1 Bacteroidota bacterium | reverse complement strand
TTTATCAGGGGCAGGTTTTTTGTTGATGGCCTCATCACTATAGTTTTTCAACTCATTGAACAGATTCCTGCGCTCTTGTTCTAACTGCTTGAATTGTTTTTCAATTTGGGTGTTCATGGTATTAATTTGGAGTGAACTAAAAACTTCTTCATCTAACTCCGGTCGGTTTATTTTCCTCTTGCCTGTTTCTCTTATCTTCGCCTCGTGATAAAAATAGGCAACTTAGAATTACCGGATATGCCTTTGCTTCTTGCCCCTATGGAAGACGTAAGCGATCCCCCTTTCAGGCATTTATGCAAGAAGTATGGGGCGGATATGCTCTATACTGAATTTATTAGTGCAGACGGGTTGATTCGCGATGCTGACAAGAGCATGAAGAAGCTCGATATTTATGATGATGAGCGACCGATAGGTATTCAGATATTCGGTGGTGAGGAAGACGCGATGGTGCGCAGCGCGGCTATTGTAGAAGAAGCAAATCCTGATGTGTTGGATATTAATTACGGTTGCCCGGTTAAGAATGTGGTTTGCCGCAATGCCGGTTCGGGTATTCTGCGCGATATTGATAAAATGGTTGCCCTTACTGCCGCCATTGTGAAAGGCACCAAACTTCCGGTAACGGTAAAGACCCGTTTGGGTTGGGATGACAGTACTATCCGGATTGTTGAAGTGGCGGAACGATTGCAGGATATTGGTATTCATGCCATCTCTATTCATTGCCGCACCAAGCACCAGATGTACACCGGCAGTGCACGTTGGGAATGGATAGAAAAGGTAAAGGCAAATCCCCGTTTGAAAATTCCTGTGTTTGGGAATGGCGACATTAATACGCCCGAGAAGGCGATTGATATGGTGAAGAAATATGGGGCAGATGGAGTGATGATTGGCCGTGCTTCCATTGGACATCCGTTTATTTTCAGAGAGATAAAGCATTTTATAAAGACGGGTGAGCATCATGCGCCACCTACTTTGGCCGAGAGGTTAGATGCCTGCAGAACGCATTTACTTAAAAGTGTGGAATGGAAAGGTGACCGTGTAGGGATTTTTGAAATGCGCAGACATTATGCTCCTTACTTCGCTGGCTTACCGCATATCAAACCTTTTCGTTCTAGACTGGTGGTGGCAGATACCATCAATGATGTTTTTGAAATTCTGAACGAATTGGAAATTCATTTTTCAAAAGAAGAAAACCTGACTTTTGTTTCTGCTGAAAAGCCTGTTTACTTAGGTTATGATGCCTGATTACTTTAACCATCTATGACAAATTATCCCTCCGCAATTTTACGTAATCCTGAACTTGATAAGCGATTATTGGAAGAGGGTTATGTGGTTATTCCTTTTCTTTCAAAAGAAGAAGTTTCTTCCCTGGTTAGTTTCTATAACGAAAATCATCCTCAACAAAACGAGGGAATGTATGCCACCGCACATGTAACTGATATTTCGTTTCGGATAAAAATGAATGATTTCATTAAGCTACAGTTTGCAAGAGCCATTGAAGAGACATTTGTGAATTGCAATTCGCTAGGAGGATCTTTTATTGCCAAAGGGAAAGGTGCTAAAGGAACTTTAACTCCACATCAGGATTGGAATATTGTAGATGAAGAGCAATTTCGCTCCTTTAATATATGGGTGCCTTTGGTTGATTTGAAAGAGGACAACGGAGCCATCAAGATTTTGCCGCGTAGCCATGCGTGGTTGAAGTCGTATAGAAGTGCAAATATATCATCGGCTTATGAGCAGGCGAATGATTTGCTTTGGGAGAAGATGATTACGCTGCTTATGAAAGGTGGTGAGGCCCTGATTTATGACCATCGTTTAATTCATGCATCGGGTGAGAACAAGACGAATGAGCTTCGACTGGCTGCTGTTTATGGAATTATCCCGAAAGATGCCGAGATGCTTTATTACCATAAGGCCGATGATAAGACCGTAGAGGTGTTTGAATCGAACCCTGAGTTTTTTCTTTACGGCAATATTTTCGAAGGGCCGAAAAACTTGAAGAGCCGTAAAAAAATTGATTACGACTTTCCTCAGATTGATGCGGCTAAGTTGAATGACTTTATATCGCCCGCTCCTCCTTCCTTTTTTCAAAAGGTAAAATCGTTGCTCGGTGTTTAGTAACTGAGTTTCGATTATCATTGTAGAAATTATTCCTGCCCATGACTGTTCCGTTTGTGTCTTTAGCTGAATCGAATAGCGAAATAAAAACTCAGTTTCTCGATTCGCTCAGTCAGTTGATTGATTCGGGTTCGTTTATTCTGGGGCCTGCGATTCAGGAGTTCGAAAAGAGTTTTGCTGATTACACCGGAACGAAACATGCCATTGGTGTAAGTAATGGATTGGATGCACTTACGATTGCTTTGCAGTCATTGAAACTGCAGGCAGGAGAGGAGGTGATAGTTCCCGCACATACTTATATCGCTACTGTGTTGGCTGTGATTCATGCAGGAGCCAAGCCGGTTTTTGCTGATGTAGATGAATCCAGTTTCAACCTTACTGCTTCCGAAATTGAAAAGCATATCACTGCAAAAACTAAAGCCATTATTCCGGTTCATCTTTATGGGCAGCCTTGCGATATGGAAAGTATCGGTGCGCTGGCCGAGCAGCATAAACTGTATGTGATAGAAGATAATGCACAGGCACAAGGAGCTACTTTCAATGGAAAGAGAACCGGAAGTTTCGGACATATCAATGCTACCAGTTTTTATCCGGCAAAGAATCTTGGCGCGGCCGGTGATGCAGGTGCTATTACCACTAATGATTCGGCTTTGGCCGAGCGGGCTATGCAGTTGCGCAATGTGGGTTCGGACAAGAAGTATGTGCATGATGTAATAGGTTATAACGCCCGCATGGATTCTGTGCAGGCTTTGTTTCTTCAACATAAGTTGCCGCTGCTGGATAAATGGAATGCCGAACGAAGAAGGATTGCTGCGCGATACATCAAGAACCTGCAAGGGGTGGAGCAGATTATTCTGCCTTCCGTAATTAAAGATGCCGAGAGTGTTTATCATCTGTTTGTGATAAAGACAGATAACCGCGATGAGCTGCAACAGTTTTTATCGGGCAAGCATATTCAAACCTTAATTCATTATCCGGTTCCTAATCATTTACAGAAATCATTGACGCATCTGGGCTATGGGCAAAACTCTTTTCCTGTTACCGAGAAACTGTGTTCTACTATTTTGAGTTTACCGATGTTTGTCGGCCTGACCGATGGGCAGGTGGACTATGTGTGTGAGATGATTAAGGAGTTTTTCTTGTAACCTCAGGGCGAAACTATTGTTTCTGCTGCTGTATCTCTTCCACCAGTGTTTGGATTTCTTCCTTTGTTAGGGTTGATACTTCAGACTTATCATAAATGGAAAGCAGTGTAACTATATTGTTTTCGACCAATCCGATAAGCTCTGTTTCTACATACGAGATTATTCTTGCTCCCCCACTTTTCCCTTTCCCTTTGCTTTTAATAGCAAAACGTATTTTGTAGATGTTATTACCTAGAGGAACTCCTGTCTTAGGTTGATTTTGTAGTGTTTCGGAAAGTTGAACAAGTTCGCTTTTTACGGAAGGATATTTTTTAGCAGGCGTTTAAATTCCTTTTGAAATTTTCTACTAAGCTCTACTGATACTTTAGATTTCATTTAGAAATGCCGATAAAGTTTTAAGTTTCTTTCCAGTGCGTTTAGCTTCTTTTATTTCGAACAAACCTTCCTTTATATCACTCAAGACTTTCTTCTTTTTGCCGGATGCTTTCTTTTCTTTTTTAGGCTCTAGGATATTCTCGGCAATAATTTTCCTCTCCTCTTTTGGAAGAGTCTGAATGTATTCAATCAGTTTTTGCGTAGCATTTTCTTTAAACATAAACTTAAATTAAGCGAGATAAAAATAAGGAAACTAAGCTACACTCTGCATAGCTTCAATATTCACCAGCATATCCTTCGTCATTTTGGCGATGTCGAATTCGGGTTTCCAGTTCCAGTCCTTTTGAGCCACTGAATCGTCAATGCTTTGTGGCCAGCTATCGGCTATAGGTTGCCGGAAATCGGGAGCATAGGTGATGGCGAAATCGGGGATGGTCTTCTTGATTTCAGCCGCTAAATCTTTGGGCGCAAAACTGCATCCTGCAAAGTTGTAGCCCGAACGAACTGTTATTTTATCGGCAGGGGCTTCCATCAGTTGTATGGTGCCGCGAATGGCATCGGGCATATACATCATGGGCAGCACGGTATCTTCTTTCAAAAAGCATTCATACTTTTTCTTCTCCACGGCTTCGAAAAAAATATCTACCGCATAGTCGGTGGTGCCGCCTCCTGCTTTTGTTTTATAGCTGATTAAACCCGGATAGCGCAGCGAGCGAACATCGAGGCCGCGCTTTTGAAAATACCAATCGCACCAACGCTCACCGGCTTGCTTCGATATGCCATAGATGGTGTTGGGTTCCATCACGGTGTATTGCGGGGTGTTTACGCGCGGAGTGGTGGGGCCGAAGACAGCAATGGTGGAAGGGAAGAAAAGTTTCTTTACCTTGTTTTCGGTGCACACATCGAGCACATTGCGCAGGCCCTTCATATTGATTCTCCAGGCCAGTTCAGGATTCTTTTCTCCGGTAGCCGAAAGGATGGCCGCGAGGTGATAGACCTGATTCACGTTGAATCTTTTTACACAATCGGCCAGGCCGTTTTTATACAACACATCGAGGCGGATGAACTCACCGCCTTCGCTCAGGGCGGGTGAACCATCCTTTAAATCGGAAGCAATAACGTGGCGGTATATTTTGCGAAGGGCCAGCACCAGTTCGGTGCCGAGTTGGCCGCCTGCGCCTGTAACGAGTATGGTATCAGAATTCATGCGGGGCGAATATAATTGAAAGAGATTAGAGTTTGGATGGATGACCGAAGTGCTGGAATGAAGGGGGGCGGTTGGTTTGTTTTGTTGAAGAATTGCAGAGCAGATGGTAAATACTGACAAAGGCGAAATAGAATTTCACTTCAATCCCTTCTTCTTTTTTTCATCTTCCTGCCTTTGCCATTCATCGACTGCGCGCTCTGCTTTTTCCGATTGCTAAACAACAATGCTCTTATGTCCATTACCATAGCGCATTGCAAATAGAAGAAGTTCTTATTTCTAGTTTCTTCCAAAATTCCTTTAGGTTTTCGTGGATTTCCTCGTGGTTATTGATAATTTCCTCTTGGTTTTCGTGGTTTCCTCTAGGTTGTTGATGATTTCCTCTAAGTTCTCGTCAATTTCCTCGAGGATATCGTCAGTTTCCTCTAGGTTCTCGTCAATTTCCTCGAGGATATTGTCAGTTTCCTCTAGGTTCTTCACGATTTCCTAGAGGAAATCGGTAGTTCCCTCTAGCTTATTGGTAATTTCCTCTAGGTTTTCGTCAGTTTCCTCGAGGAAATTCAGCCCTAACACGTTACTTTCTTCTGCCTTAACTTGTTGCGCACAAGATTTTTTTTGATTTCGACAATACTTCGGTTGTATATTGCAAATGAACGCAAATATTGAGTTGCTCAGAAACCGTTTTATGGATGCTATGGTTAATCATTCTTATCATCTCTCCAAAACCACCCTTCGGTTAATCACCCGCTCGCGGCTTAAAACCGAAATGAGATAAACCCCGCTGCTGAATCCCGAAAGGTCGATGGTGTTGGTATAAGCGTTTGTGCGCAGCACCTGTTCGCCCTTACTGTCAAAAACAGTAATTGTGTTGGCGTTGTCCAAGCCGGTTAAAAACAGTTTGCCGCTGCTCGGCACCGGATGGATGGTAAATAAATCTTCGTTCGGTAAAGCAGAAACAGAAGTCAGTGTGTCGCAATTGGTAACTGTTATGGTTTTAAAGGCAGTATCGCTGCCGCAATCGTTCAGGGCGGTGCACATGATAGTGTAGGCTCCTGTATCGCTGAAAACAAGGGCGGCTGTGTTGTAGTTCTCCGAGACCGACTGACTACTGTCTGAAGCCGGCCAGTGGTAGTAAGTAAAGGAATAGAAATCGGCTTCGCAATGCAGGGTATCGCCTGTACACACCTGCTCCAATCCCGTCAAAGTAATGTCGGGCGTGGTGCCTATTATCAAATTTTGTCGCCCCGAATAAGCGCCCCGGCAGCCGTTATTTATTTCGCGCACATAGAAGGCAAAGGTGCCCGGCACCGCAGTCGTAAGGCTCACCAGCAAGGGATTGAAACCCCAGATAAGCGGTTGATTATTATTAATCAGATTGCTCGCCCATTCATAGTCGGAAGGAGGATGATTGAACGGACTAACCGTCAGCGAACAAATACCAAAGGGACAGACCGTGCTGTCGTCAACCGTAATTAAAAGAGCGGTGGTATCGGGCGCCCCAATCGTCAGGCGGATAACCGTTCCCTTATTGTTCCAGGGTTCATTGGTGCAGTTGCTCGTTACGCGCATATAGTATTGTCCCGCTTGAATGTTCAGCGTCTGCAATTGATCGAGGTAAGCAGGCATGTTCAATGCAAAACTTCCTCCGGTGGCATTGTGATAGCTGCCCAATCCACCTGTGTTTACTAAACTGAAATCCGTCAGACTGCGCAGCTCCACTGTCCAGTCATTGCAACTGCTGTCATACACCGCCAGCGAATCCCATTGATGAATGCCCACTGTGAAATTAGTATCGGCCGCCACCGAAACGGAATTGTTTACACAAACATGCATATCCTGTGTTCCGTTCGTCAGCAGGTCGCATGGCTTGATACAAAAAGGGCCAAGGGCGTTGCCGAGCGTGATGGGCGAATTGGCCACCACCCGAACATAATAACCACAACCCGGTGACACGTTCTGCGGAATTATCCCGCTGATGAGTCCGTTGCCACCCGGGAAGGCACTTTGCCAAACCAAACTGCCTAAGATAATCGGGTTGGCGAAACTTCCCGTGCTGTCCGATAGTTCGGCTGTGTATGTGTTCGTCAAACCGCCATGCCCGAAAAGACCGTTCGATTGAAATCGTATATCAATCACACTCAGCAGGCAGGCACTATCTACATCCATCAGCACAGGCGCCCCGAGGGTAACAATCATAGGCACCTGTCCAAAACCCGAAAAGCAAGCAAGAGCAAACAGCAGTATAGCGTAAATTTTTTTCGTCATCCGGCAGGATTGTTTCAGTAATGATAAGAAATGATTTTCAAAACACGCGAGGCGAATATTGCGGCTGTCATTAGTAGCGAAGGCTTTTGGGTTTGTATTCGGTATGATTGAATAATAAGGATAAAAATAAAGAGTCCCGACAAATATTGTCGGGACTCTTTATTTTTTGTATTGTCTACTGTCTAAAGTCTAAGGTCTTGTGTCTCTCATCTTTTAAAGCCCCAAATCATAAACCATTCTCGCCTGAACACCCTTGGTTTTCTTCACCCACTCCAGTGTTTTATAAACTTCATATTGCTCGCCCAGTTCCTGTTTCACCCAATTAGCTTTGGCATCACCAAAAGCTTCGGCAATTTTTTCCTGCATCGATTTTTCTTCGGGATAGGCCTTGGTATAAAACTCCTTCAGATTAGCGGTCTTGGCCGCATAAGCAATCGCTTCATCGAGTCCGCCAATTTCATCTACCAATCCTAATTCAATACCCTGGGTTCCTGTCCACACTCGGCCCTGTGCAATCGTTTCGATATAAGCGGTGTCCATATTGGCATTGCCCACCTTCTTCACCACCTGGCTGCGACCATCCGCCACGCGCGATTTAAACTCACCATAAATCTTCTCTACACTGCGCTGCACATAGGCAGACTCTTCGGCATCGAGCGGCTTAGTAATGCCGCCAAACACACCGTGCTTAGTCACCTTCACTTCATCGGTAGTAATGCCGAGCTTTTCGTTCAGCATCTTCTTGGCGTTCGGTATCAAACCAAAAACTCCGATAGAACCGGTGATGGTATTGGGCTGAGCAAAGATGCGGTTACCCATACACGAAATATAATAACCACCCGAAGCAGCCACATCGCCAAACGAAATGATGAGGGGTTTATCTTTTTTAGCCAACACCAGTTCGCGCCACATAATATCGCTGGCCAGAGCGCTGCCGCCCGGTGAGTTCACGCGCAACACAATCGCTTTTACTTTTTCATCCTTGCGCAACTTGCTGATTAGCTTGGCAAATTTCTCTCCGCCTATTTCTCCGTCCTGCCCTTCACCGCCTACTATTTCACCTTCGGCATACACCACCGCTATTTTATTGCTGCCGCTCACCTTCTTATCCAAAGTGGAAGCATATTTCGAAAGCTCAATCATTTCAAGGTCTTTCTTTTTGTCCACGCCTACTTTCTCTTTCATCTTATCCACCAGTTGGTCGTAGTAAACCACATCATCAATCAGGTTCAGCTCCTTGTCTTTTTGCGGGTTCTCAGCCGTAATATTATTGATGATGTTGCTAAGGGTAGCGGTATCTATTTTTCTATCCTTTCCGATGGTCACCAGAAAATGCGAATAGATATCTTCGTAAATATGCATCATCTGCTGGCGATTGGCAGGGGTCATATCGGTGCGGATAAAAGGCTCAATAGCACTCTTGAAAGCTCCGCAGTGAAAATCCTGTACTTCAATACCCAGTTTCTCAAACATGCCTTTGTAATACATAATCTGTCTGCCAAAACCAGTCAGTTGCATGCCCCCGTTAGGGTTAATAAAAATCTGGTCAGACACCGTAGACAAGTAATAGGCTTTCTGTGAAAGCACTTCTCCATAGCTGTATACAAACTTGCCGCTCTTGCGGAAATCCAGCAACGATTCTCGGATAACCTGGAGCGTAGCCAAACCGTTATCATTAATACCGAGGTCGAGGTAAATACCTTTGATGTTGTCATCGGTCTTTGCCTTCGCAATGCTTTCGCGAATTTCGGTTAAGCCTATGGCCTTGCTCGGTTTTAAATTACCTAGAGATAATCCCGCAAAAGGATTGTCATCTGTCTTCTCGGGTATTTTGTAGTTGAGGTCGAGTTTTAAAACCGAGTTGGCTTTTACTTCGGCCTTCTTATCGCCACCGGCTGCGGCTGCCAGGCTGACAAGGAAAATTATCCCGATAACCATAAACAAAATTAAGCCAACAATCGTGGCGAATACAAACTTGAAAAACTGTCTCATGCGAAATTTGTTTTAGAGATGTGTGAACTGATTTCTTACAGGCCGCAATTATAATACATTTGGCAGGTATGGATAAAGTCTATCTTTTACTGGGAACAAATGAAGGAAACAGAGAAAAGAATCTGGCAACAGCCACCACTTTGCTCGAAAATAACTGCGGCAAAATTCTCGAATCATCTTCATTGTATGAAACCGAAGCATGGGGACTAAAAGAGCAGAATGCTTTTCTGAATCAGGCCATTGCAATTGAAACTTCCCTGCCTCCACTTGAATTGCTGTTGGTTCTAAAGAAACTGGAAAAAGAGGTTGGTAGAAAAGAAACCATCAAATGGGGCCCAAGGGTAATTGATATGGATATTCTGTTTTACGGCCATGAAATAGTAGATGAAGAAGATCTAAAAATTCCTCATCCTTTTATTGCGGAACGGAAATTCACGTTGGTTTGTCTGAATGAAATTGCCGGTGACCTTGTGCATCCTGTTTTGAAGAAAGCCATCCAGGACTTATTGCAGGAATGCAAAGATGAGAGTGAGGTGAAGAAAGTAGCTACTCAATGATTTGCTAATCACTATTATTCTATTTTCGTTTTATCACCTTATACTATGAAGCACTTCTTCGCATTCTTCTTCTTTATTTCTTCGCTCATCGCTTTCTCTCAGCCCTATTTCCAGCAACAAACCGATTATAAAATTGAAGTAACGCTCAACGATACGCTTCATTCGCTCGATGGGTTCATAACGATTGATTACAAAAACAATTCTCCTCAGGCACTTGATTACATCCTGTTTCATCTCTGGCCAAATGCCTACCGCGACCAAACAACTCCGCTGGCAAAGCAATTATTAGAGAATGGTAAAACCGATTTCTATTTCAGCAAACCACAGCAGCGCGGTTTCATCGACCATCTCGATTTTAAAACCAATGCTGAGGCTTGTAAATGGGATTATGATTCCGCTTCTCTCGAGATTGCGAAACTTAATCTGAACACACCGCTCAAAACAGGAGAGTCGGTTCGAATCACTACTCCGTTTCGTGTAAAACTTCCGGAGACCTTTTCGCGCATGGGTCATATCGGTCAGAGCTATCAGATTTCGCAGTGGTATCCAAAGCCTGCAGTCTTCGATAAATCTGGCTGGCATCCGATTCCTTATTTAGACCAGGGTGAGTATTACAGCGAGTTTGGTTCGTTTGATGTAAGTATTACTCTTCCCAAGAATTATATCGTGGGTGCTACAGGTGATTTGCAAAATGAAGACGAGAAGAAATGGCTCGATTCGCTTTCCGAAGCTACTAAGAAAATCACCACCTTCGAAAACAATCCTAATCAGAAGTTCCCTGCTTCTTCAACCGAAACAAAAACACTTCGCTATAAGCAGACCAACATCCATGACTTCGGGTGGTTTGCCGATAAACGGTTTCGTGTATTAAAGGGAGAAGTGGAATTGCCATACTCGAAAAAGAAGGTAACCACCTGGAGTCTGTTTACCGATAATCAGGCGAAGCTTTGGAGCAAATCACCGGAATATCTGCACGATGCAGTTTTCTATTACAGTCAATGGATTGGCGAATATCCTTACGAGCAGGTTACTGCTGTTGATGGAACTATCAGCGCTGGCGGAGGTATGGAATATCCGAATATTACGGTGATAGGAGAGGAGCGGAATGCTTTTTCGTTGGATGTGGTCATTACCCATGAAGTAGGGCACAATTGGTTTTATGGTATGCTCGGCAGCAATGAGCGCGACCATGCCTGGATGGATGAGGGCATCAATTCTTATTATGAAGAGCGATACATCCGCACCAAGTATCCGAAGGAGAAAGTGCTCAGTGGTATACCGAACGGTGTAGGGAAAGCCTTTGATGTGAATCAATACCGGCATAAGTATCTCTATGATTTGGGTTATCAGTTCATGGCCCGTGAAAACAATGACCAGGCTATTGAGCAGACCTCTTCCAAGTTCACTGAGTTTAATTACGGGGTAATAGTTTATGGCAAGAGCATGCTGATCTTCAGCTATCTCGAAGCCTATCTCGGCACCGAAGTTTTTGATAAAGTGATGAAGAAGTATTTCGAAACCTGGAAATACAAACATCCGCAACCGGAGGATATTCGAAATGTATTTGAAACGGAAACAGGCAAAAACCTCAAATGGTTCTTTGATGATTTGATTAAGACAAAGAAGAAGGTGGATTATAAAGTTCAAAGTTCAAAGATCAAAAATCAAAGTAATACAAGTGTTTCTTTAAAGAATGTTGGTGAAATTGCATCACCTATTTCTATTTCAGTTTTAAAACATGATTCGGTACTCAGAACAATATGGGTAGATGGGTTTGCAGGAAATAAAAACATTGAAGTAAATACGGAAGGAGGAGACAAAGTTCAGATTGACCCACTTCTTCAAATTCCTGAAATCAACCGAAAGAACAATACATATAAGTTGAACAGAGTGGCGCATCGTTTCGAGAAATTGCGCTTTCAATTTCTCGGCTCGGTAGAAAACCAAAACCGCACCCAGGTTTTCTTTGCACCTTTTATCGGAGGCAACTATTACGATAAGTTTCAGATTGGCATCGCGCTTTACAACACGCTTATTCCGCAACACAAATTCAATTACCTCTTGGTGCCTGCCTTCGGCACAGGCTCTAAGCAGTTCATCGGTTTCGGAAGACTGAACTACAACTTCTATCCCGACAACAATATGCAGCGAATTACCGTGGGTATTGCCGGTAAGCGTTTTTCCTATCTGAGCGAGCCGAAAAACCTGATGTTTAATAAGCTTGAACCCTACATCAATGTGGAGTTTAAAAAGAAGGACCCGCGCTCACCTGTCACGCACTCACTCAATATGCGCAGTGTAATTGCCTGGGTAGATTGGATTCGGTTTGACAACGACAAGAAAGAAGCGCAGCGTTATTTCGTAAACGAAATAAAATATAAGGTAGAGAAAAACTCCACGCTTAATCCATTAAATGTACAGGCTACTCTGCGCGAAGGTAATTCGTTTGTGAATCTTTCTGCTGAAGCAAACTTCACACTTAGCTATAAACGAAAGAATGAGGGACTTTCTGTTCGCATATTTGCCGGTGGTTTCCTTGTCAACTCAAAACCTTCCAATGATATTTCTGCTCCTAATCCTAAGTTTTACTTAAGCAATTCAACTGCCCCAGCCTTCGCTTACTGGTTGCAGAAAGATTACATGCTCGATGAAAACTATCTAGACCGTAATGGACATGATAAGAATTTAGCCCGTCAGATTGCGAAGACCGATGGAGCATTCCGTTCTCTTACTAACTTCGGTGCAACGAATAAGTTCCTTTCGTCTATAAATATAACTACCACAACGCATCGTTTCTTTCCTGTTCAGCCGTTTGTAAATATGGCGGTACTTGTCAGCGAATTAAAGAAAGCACAGTTCGCTGCCGAACTTGGTTTAAGTCTCGTTTTGTTGAAGGATATGATGGAGATTCATTTGCCTTTAGTGACAACAAAAAATATCTCCGATAATCAGAAGGTAATAGGCATCAACAAGTGGTATCAGAAGTTTACGTTTACCCTTAAATGTCAGATGCAAAAGCCGATGCAGTTGATAAGGAGATTTGTGGGATAGCTTTAGGCATTTCTTAGTCTTTCATTCTATTCTTTATTATTGCCTCCTTAATTTTTAAACATGAAAGGCGTTTTAAAACAACTAGGCATCTCTGCCATTAATTCAGGAACTTCCACAGGTAACAAATCGCTTAAAGGTAAAGGAGAAGTGATTCAATCTTTTTCTCCCGTTGATGGAAAACTAATTGGCTCTGTAATTTCTTCTACGGAAAAGGAATATCATGAAGTAATAAAAGAAGCTCAAAAGGCATTTTTAGTTTGGCGAAATCTTCCTGCTCCCAAACGCGGTGAGATAGTAAGACAAATCGGTGATGAACTTCGCAAATCTAAAGACCCGCTTGGGAAATTGGTCTCTTATGAAATGGGAAAGAGTTTGCAGGAAGGTTTGGGCGAAGTGCAGGAAATGATTGATATCTGTGACTTTGCCGTTGGGCTTTCGCGTCAACTGCATGGTTTGACTATGCATAGCGAAAGACCAAACCATCGGATGTACGAACAATGGCACCCAATGGGAATTGTCGGTATTATTTCGGCCTTTAATTTTCCGGTGGCTGTTTGGAGTTGGAATACTATGTTGGCTTGGGTGTGTGGAGATGTTTGTGTTTGGAAGCCTTCCGAGAAAACACCTTTATGTGGAATTGCCTGTCAGAATATTGTATCGAAAGTTTTTAAACGTAACGATTTACCCGAAGGTATTTCCTGCTTAGTAAATGGAGACTACAAAATCGGAGAACTGCTTTCAAACGATAAGAATGTACCTTTGGTATCCGCTACCGGCTCTACCAGAATGGGAAAAGCAGTGGCTCAAAACGTAGCCGCTCGATTAGGAAGAACATTATTAGAATTGGGTGGTAACAACTCCATCATTATTACTCCGGATGCAGACTTGAATATTGCCATGGTGGCCACCGTATTTGGAGCCGTAGGAACGGCCGGCCAGCGCTGTACTACAACAAGACGTTTAATAATTCACGAAAGCAAATATGCAGAAGTGAAAAAGAGAATTGCAAAAGCATATTCGCATCTTAAAATAGGAGATCCTCTGGATGAGAAAAACCACGTGGGTCCGCTGATTGATAAACAGGCCGTAAAATTATATGAGACTGCAATTGCACAGGCAAAGAAAGAAGGGGGAAAGGTTTTAGTCGAAGGCGGTGTATTGAAGGGAAAGAATTTCGAGAGTGGCTGTTATGTAAAGCCTTGTGTAATTGAAGCAAAGAATGAAATGAGTATAGTGCAGCATGAAACATTTGCACCAATTCTATATCTCATGAAATATAAAACACTGGATGAAGCGATTGCTTTACAAAATGGAGTGGTTCAGGGTCTTTCCTCTTCTATCATGACCAACAATATGCGTGAAGCCGAGGCCTTTCTATCGGCCAATGGCAGCGATTGCGGAATTGCAAACGTGAACATAGGAACCAGCGGGGCTGAAATTGGTGGGGCATTTGGCGGAGAAAAAGAAACGGGTGGTGGCAGAGAAAGCGGAAGCGATGCCTGGAAGAACTACATGCGCAGGCAAACGAACACGATTAACTACGGTACTAAGTTGCCTTTAGCACAAGGAATAAAATTTGATCTGTAAGGTTAGATTAATGTCCCAGGTTGATATTTACACCCTTACCCTTAATCTGCAAATGTTTTTTCTCGACTTTCATTCCACCTTTACTTCCTTTTACCTCTAAACCTTTTTTGTTGGCCTCTACTCCATGCCCATGACTATTCTCGGCTGAAACCTGATGTTTGTGTGCCTCCACTCCAGCGCCATTTTTATTTTTTATTTCACTGCCTTTGTTGTTAACTACTGCTCCTCCTCCCGATTTTGTTTTAACAGCAGCTTCTTTCTTTTTTACTTCTACTCCGTTTCCCTTACCGTTTGAAACACTTGCTCCTTTATTGTTTGCAGTAACTCCTTTCTGTTGAGCCGACAAATTGTTTGATAAAAAAAGGAAAGCGAAAGCAAGAAATAGAATTGGTAGATTTTTCATAGGATATGTTTTGCTGTAAAATTAATCCGAAAAATCCATAATCGTAAAACGATCTTTAAACAAAACCCTCCTTTTAAGTGTTTATTATTTGTATTTTTACCCTAACAATCTATAACCATGAAAAAAACAATTACACTCTTTACCTTTTGTTCCCTATTGTTTATTGCGAAGGCACAAACGCCTACATCCATTCATCAATTCTCCACTTTTTTGATCAATGGCGATTCAATTAGCCTATCACAGTATTATGGGAAAAAACTGATGGTAGTAAATGTGGCCAGCTACTGTGGTTATACCCCGCAATATACTCAGTTGCAAGACATTTACGATTTATACCATTCGCAAAACTTTGAAATTATCGGCTTCCCGACTAACGACTTTAATAATCAGGGTGGAACCGACTCGCAGATTGTTACTGTTTGCAATCAGTATAATATTACTTTTCCCATAACAGAAACGGTGAAGGCGAATAGCACTCCCGTTCACCCCGTATTTGATTGGCTGAAAAAAGCTTCTCTCAACGGAGTTTCGAATTCAACAGTAAGCTGGAACTTCAACAAATGGTTAATTGACGAACAGGGGCATTGGGTTCAGCACTATACTCAAGCAACTCTTCCGGATGCACAAGTTATCATTGATTGGATCCTTTCACCTTCGGTTATCAGTTCCGCACCTTCTATGAATTTAGATGAGTTGATTGAATTGAAATCTTCGAACCCTACTTCAACTTCCATTGATTTTGCTGTAAAGAATACCGGTTTGAAGAATCTGAATATTCAGTTGTTTTCGAGTACGGGTAGTTTAATCAGTACCATTTACAATGGCTCGGCAAATGGTTCTCAAAACATCAGCTATTCGGTTGAATCTCTGTCTTCAGGCGTTTACTTTGTAAAGATGCAAAGTGAAGGCGTTCAAAAGACGGTGAAATACACAGTCATAAACTAAGCTCTAAAGTTTGGCTCAATAAAAAGCCCCGAAGAATTGAAATTCTTCGGGGCTTTTTATTGAGTATTAGATCTTGACTTAGTAAGTAGTTGATTGCTTGGCTTGTTTCTTTTTAGCAAAAAAAAGCGAATGACTTGCGTTATTCTCTGCTGTGTTTATTTGTCTTCGTGGTCGTGGATTCATGAGTCCGGACACATAAATTTGTACAGCGCACCGGCAGCTAAAAAAGTATAAAGCCTACAGGGGCCATTAGGTTTTCAATCGTTTCGCGGGTGGTATTTTTGGGTAGCTTTTCGGTATAAATAGCGTAGGTAATGCCCATACACCGAACCCTATCCAAATGGCGGGCTTTAATTTTGGATGTTCGCGTCTTCCCACGACCAGTAAGGTATCTTGCCGCGAGACTAAATAGTTCGAATTTAAAGTAGGGTTGCGAAGAGTTTATGTGTTTTTAAAATCTGGTTTTCAATCCTCTCTAACAATCTTTTCCAGAAAACGGAAGTTGATATAATCGGGCGGCAGTTTGCTGTTCAGTTTCTGCAGGGCCAATTGCTTAGCCAGGGTTTCTATTTTTTTCCCGTCGGCCTTGGCATCAGAAAGAATGTCAATGGTCTTCAGCACCTGTTCGCCTAATTTGGCATCCATAAAATAGCTCGAGAAATCGGACTTATTATAAACCTCCTTCGCCTGCCTGTAATCCTGCATAACCAGGCAGAGCTTCAGCTTCATCCATTGGGCAAAGCCCGTGTAGTAGTAGCTGTATTCTCCGGTTTTTACCGAGCGGGTGTACTGCTCCAGTTTATCTTCAATAAAAGCAGGGGTGCATCCGCTTGGGGCGGGATAAAGCCAGATATGGGCATTGACAATTTCCATATAGGCATTCATCAGGTTGTCGTTCTGATTGATTTGGCGCAGATACTTTACATAACTGCTGGCTACTTCCAAGACCTCCCGGTGCATTTCGCCCATGCCCAACACCTGGCAGGTGGTCGAGTAGAGCACGCTGTTCTTCATCCGTTGCAGAGGCGAGTTTTCTTCCACCACCGAATCGTAGAGCGACTTCACCAGCACGGCCGCCTCCTTAAAATGGAAAGCATTGAAATAGTTCATCACCTTCAGATGCTGAAACAGATAGTTCTGGTGGTCGGTATAGCCCGCAATGAACCGGTAGTCGGGCATGTTTGGGTACAGGGTGTGAATCTGATGGATGGCCGAAATAAACCGACTGGTGATTTTAAAATCGGGTTTGAAGTCGATGCCGCCACCGCCCAGCTTGCAGGTGGCCGAAATAAGATTGTAGATGAGTTTGAACCGCGGATATTTTTTTTGCTGAATAGAAATACGCTGCAATTTGGTAAACATGGAAGCGGCTCCTTTCACACCGGCCGTCAGGTTAGTGTCATAAATCTGGCGGGCCAGTCTTTTGGCTTCGTGCAGCTCGGTGAACAGAGCCGCCGCCAGTTCCAGACGCTCATACAGGGCTTTGTTGGCCTAGGTTTTGCGCAACATTTGATTGTTGTGTACCGCCAGCTCCAATAGTTCGGGCAATAGTTCAAAAATATTTTCGTCCCACAGTTTCTTTTCCAAAGCCGGCACCATGGCGCTGGCTTCCTGATGCTTGCCCAGAATTGTGAGGCTTTTAATTTCGTGCAGCTCCAGTTCCTGTTGGGTAAAGATAGGATGAGCGTGGCCGACCGAACCTTGCAGTTGAGTAAAAAGCTTTTTGCGCAATTTAAAGAATCGGTTTTCGAACAAGGCATAGTCCGGGTCGTTGCTCTGGATGTGGTAATGACAGGTTACGGCTTCGCTGTTTTTAAACTTGCCGGTCTTCTGTTCTTTCAAAAACTGTAAGAAGCTAAGCATGAGCGGTGCCTTGTCGAAGCTCTTCTAAAACGTTGCAAAGGCCTCGGAAGAAAGTTCACCTACCTTGCGCACCAGCACTGCGTTTATATCCAAAGAATTAGTTGCCATCGTCCTGCTGTTTCTATGCTGAAATTTCTATTGACTAACTAAGTTCTTGTGTCTGTATCTTCCGGTTGAAATACACCATGGAGTAAAGCATAAACACAATACCCACTGCACTAACCAGATAAATAGCGTCAATAAAAAAGTTGCTGTAAGAAAGTTTGTTTCCGCTGAAGTTCTTGAAAAGCAAAATGCCCATACTTCCGAGGTAGCCAAACGAATCGGCAATGTACATCAGGAACCCCACATTAGCCGGCCTGCGCAATGCGGCAATCTTTCGCTCGAAAAAAACCACATTGAATGGAACATAACCCAGGTAAAGCCCCGTGCCGTTCAGGACCATCCACCAAAAGGCAGATAAATATTGATGGGTAAAAAGCAAGGTAGAGCCGCCCGCCAGTATAAACCCGAAGCAGACAATCAGATGGTTCACCTGCAGAGCCCGCAAATTGTTCTTTATCAAAATCAATAAACTCATGGAAAGAAGAATAATTAACGATACAGGAATCTCTGTTTCGGTAAAGATAGATGCATCGTTATAACCCAGTTCTTTCCAAATGTCGGCAGCAAAATTATCTCTGAAATCGCGAATGATGCTGAGCGAAACATAAGCAATCACCAGGGCCACGATACCCGGCAGATAACTCCTGATAAAATCCTTACGCTCCAAAGCACTCATCGGTTTGCGCTCGCTGCGGTGGTCAATATCTTCTGCCGTAGGCTCAGGAATATGTTCAAGCAGAAAAATAAAAATGACCATCGGCACCAGGAAGATTAGCCCCGTTAACAAAGGCATCCACCACTCCGACACCCCTTGTGACTTCAGCAACCATTTACCCACACTCTTCACAAATCCCGAAGAGAATATAAAACTCACCGCCATGATGGAACCCATAAACTCGGTTGTCTTGCGCCCTTCCAGAAAGCTGAACACAATCCCCCACACCATGCCCAAAGGAATACCGTTGAGAAACAAAAAGATGATATTGTAAGGAGCAGGAGTGATGGCAAACAGAAATAACGAAACACCTGCAAAGCCAATCAACTTCAAGATATTCCAGCCTCTGTTCTTCGATTTCATTTCGGCAATAACCTTGATGCCGAGAAACTTACTGAGCGTATAACCCACCAACTGAGTCATGATGAGTACATCCTTGTATTTCAATCCCCACACAAAAAGATTGTCGAAGGTGGCCGAAGTGAACGGCTTGCGGAAAGCATACATGCAACTGTAAGTGCAAAACGCCACCAGTGCCGCAAACAATGAAATCACCACCGGATGAGCTTTGGCAATCTTATCCTGAAAATTCTTGTTGATGAGATTCATGCTTTGGTTTTAAGCCGTTACAATGTCCACTACATCCAATAAATCATCTATCAAATGCGTGTGCTTTTCGGGCAATAGTTCTTCGCGGGTGTAAGCCCCTGTAGTAACTCCTATCACATACCTGCAACCGGCCGAAGAACCTTCTTTTAAATCAAAGATAGTATCACCGACTTTGGCAATTTCATCGGCAGTAGTAATGCCCGTTAGCTCCATCGCTTTATAAATCATATCGGGGAAAGGTCTTCCGTTAGCCACCTCATCGCTCGTCACACTCAAATCCATCAGCTTATTTTCTTTCCATTTCAATCGGTCGAAAATAGCATCGGCAATATCGCGCGAAAAACCGGTGTCAATACCTACCAATATTCCTTTGGCGCGAAGCGCTTTGAAAGTCGCCTCGGCATTCTTCGTTGGTTTCACCGAAGCGTCTGTTTTGTAAAACGAAATCATCTCGTCCACAAAGGCAGCGTGAATCTTCGTGACCAATTCTTCCAGATTATTCTGCACCTCAAATTTCTTTTGCAATAAAGTGCGGATAGCCACGGGCTTCGGAATGCCCATCACGGTGTTTGCATCTTCGCGGTCAATGGTGTAATCGCATTTCTTAAACCCATTGATAAGCGCCTCGTGCACATTGTCTTTGTCTTCCACCGTTGTGCCCGCCATATCGAAAACCACTAATTTTATTGCCATTGTTTTATGTTTTATTTTGGTTGCACAAATCAATATACTTTTCCCGAAAGGCATATTAAGATTACATTAAGCCATCACTTAGACAAGCAAAACCCGAAATTCTTCCCGATAATTGCCGCACAACGAAATATTCAATCTATATGAAGCCAGATAAAATCCTCTTTACTCCCGGACCCCTCACTACCAGCGCCACTGTTAAACAAGCTATGCTCCGCGACTTAGGTTCGCGCGATTTCGAATTTATCGAGAAGGTGCAGTTCATTCGAACCAAACTATTGGAAGCCGGAGAAGTTTCGAAACAGGAAGGCTACGAAACCATCATTATGCAGGGCTCCGGCACCTTTGGTATTGAATCGGTGATTGCCTCGGCACTTCCCGTCAACGGGCATCTCCTGGTTATCATCAACGGAGTATATGGCGAACGAATTTCAAAGATTGCAGCAGTACATCACATTCAGCAAACTCGCCTGGTGTTTAATGAAAATGAAATTCCTGATTTACAGAAGGTAGAAGCAACACTGAAAGAGAATCCATCCATTACTCACGTGGCTGTCATCCATTGCGAAACGACCACGGGTATCATCAACCCGATTGATGCCATCGGGCAAATCTGCGCCAAACATGGAGTAATTTATATAGTAGATGCTATGAGCAGCTTTGGTGCCGTGCCTGTAAACATCAAACAATCGAAAATTGATTTCCTTATTTCCTCTTCCAACAAATGTATTGAAGGAGTGCCGGGCTTTTCTTTCATCATTGCGAAGAAGGATAAGTTGCTTTCCTGCGAACCTAACACGAGAAACCTTTCGCTCGATTTATATGCCCAGTGGAAGGGATTGGAAGGCGATGGACAGTTTCGTTTTACACCGCCTACGCATTCGCTTCTTGCCTTTGCTCAGGCATTGGTGGAATTGGAACAGGAAGGTGGAGTGAAAGGCCGCGGAGCGAGATACATCAGTAACTACAAAACCCTGGTTGCCGGCATGGAGCAACTCGGCTTCAAAGAATATTTAACGGAAGAGAACCGAGGTTATATCATCACCTGCTTCCACTATCCCGAGCATGAACTGTTTGATTTCAAGAGATTCTACGAAGCCCTGAACGAAAAAGGATTTGTGATTTACCCCGGCAAGTTGAGCAAGGTCAATTGCTTCCGCATTGGGAACATTGGCAGAATAACCACCAGCGATATTCAGGACTTGCTGAAAGCAATAGCCGTTACACTAAAAGAAACAGGCATTGCATTATTGCCGGCTTAATCAATTTGAATGTGCTATAACCAACACGACCTTATGGAAAACCTGCACGCAGAAAAAACAGCCGATGAAATCATCGCTGTGTTTGAAAAGAAAGGAAGTGAAAACTATTCGGGAGAAGAAATCACTCAATTGGAACATGCATGCCAGGCCGGGCAATTAGCCGAGAAAGATGGCAACGATGATGAAGTAATTCTGGCCGCCTTCCTCCACGATTTAGGTCATCTGTTAGACGAGGAAGAAGGAATCGAACACATGGATAGCTATGGCGTGAAAGACCATGAAGGTGTGGGTGCTGCTTATTTAACCAAGCGTGGATTCTCTGAAAAAATTGCCACCCTTGTAAAATCACATGTGGCAGCTAAGCGGTATTTGTGTTATGCCAACAAGCGTTACTTCGACAATCTTTCCCACGCCAGCAAAATGACATTGGAGTTTCAGGGAGGCCCGATGAATGAAACAGAAGCCAAAGTCTTTGAATCCAATCCACTCAAGAACCTTATCATCAAAATGAGAACCTGGGATGAAGAAGCCAAAGAGAAGAATGTGCCTTTGCCTTCTTTGCAGGTTTATAAAGAGAAGATGATAAAGCATTTGTTGCGATAGAAAAAACTAAAACATACAAGACGATGAAATTCACCCGCAAAAACTTTCTGCAAAAAGGAACCTTGGCTGCTGTAGCTTCTGCTTTATCTATTCCTGCAATGGCCAGTGCAGAAATAGTTTCGCCTAACAGAAAACGGGTGTTGCGAATAGCACATATAACCGACACCCACGTGCAGCCCGAATCTCCCGCGCCTCATGGCTTTGCTTCGGCCTTGCATACGGTTCAGAATCTAAAGGACAAAGCCGATATTATTTTCAATACAGGTGATTGCATTATGGATTCGATGAGCAAACATAAAGACCGGGTGCAGGTACAATGGGATGTCTGGAATTCTACCTTGAAGAATGAAAATTCATTGGAGATAGTTCACGCTATCGGCAACCACGATATATGGGGAATCACGATGCCTCATGCTCTGATTAAAGGCGATGACCACTACGGTAAGAAATGGGCGGTAGAGCAATTGGGGTTGAAAAACCGCTACTATTCTTTTGATAAAAACGGGTGGCATTTTATTGTGCTCGACAGCACCATGCCTGTGGCAGGTTTCAGTTACACGGCTATGTTTGACGATGAACAGAAAGATTGGCTAAAGGCAGACCTCGCAAAAGTTTCCCCCAATACGTATGTCTGTGTGCTTAGTCATATTCCAATCTTAGCGGCTTGTGTGTTCTTTGATGGAGCAAAAGCAAAACACGATTGGAAAGTAGGCGGAGGCAATATGCACCGTGATGCGCAAGAACTAAAGGATGTTTTCTATCAGCATAAAAATGTGAAGCTTTGTTTGAGTGGCCACATCCACCTGATTGATTCCCTGGAGTATCTTGGTGTAAAGTATCTGTGCAACGGTGCCGTAAGCGGTGCTTGGTGGGGTGGCAGGAATCAAGAGTTTCCTCCTGCATTTGCCACCATCAACCTATACGATGATGGCACCAGCGACCACGAACTCCATTACTATGAATGGGAAAGTTAAAACCCAAACAAAATGAGTTCCTCTCCTATCAATTATCTACAACCTGATGTGCCTCCTTCGCTGCCTTGGCACAAACCTAAAACAGTTATTGCCACCAATGATAACCTGAAAGGTTATGGCTGTTTGGTCAGTAAAGAAGAATATGAAAACTTTCCGTTGGAAATAGTTCAGTGGCCCAAAACAAAAGGGCGACCGATAGACGCAAACACCGGCAATCAGGCTGGAACAAAGCGAGGCATTTTCGATTTCTGGTGGGAAGGCGATGTTCTTTTCGGAAAGAATAATGCGGTGAGCGATGAATATCTTTTAGGATGGAGTGTTAACCCCAAAGATGCAGTACGAGAGAAAGAAATTGTGGTTTCACCAGAACGCGTATTGCTTTGGCATGCCAACTATCATCCCGATGGAGGACAATTGTTTTTCCCTTTAGATGGAACTCCTTTCGTAACACCACTGGCTTTGCCAGGTGATGACATTTTGCCTGAACACTTTACTAACTTCTACTTTGATGGTTCTATGGGTTTATACATTCATCCGAATATATGGCACGAAGGAATCTTCCCGCTGGCAAAGCGCGCGAAGTTTTACGATGCGCAGGGTAGCATCCATGCGCGGGTGAGCGTTAACTTTGCTAATGAGTTTGGCGTGTTTATGGATGTTTGGTTACTAAAGCCGTAACCAATAAGCCGACCTTTGTATTGAGGGCTGCTTTGCTACATTTGCCGCTCAAAATTTACACCAATGGCAACAATAAAGAATTTGGTTAAGTTTGCCGCCAAATTTTTGGATATGGCAAAGTCAAAATCGAAAGACAAAAAGAAAGTTGTGAAAGCAAAAAGCGCAAAGCCTGTTGCAAAAGCAAAGGCAAAACCTGTTGCGAAAAAGGTAGTTAAACCGGCCAAGAAAGCGGTGAAAGCTAAACCTGTAGTGAAGAAGAAGCCTACTGCCAAACCGGTAGCTAAGAAGGTAGTGAAGGCGGTCAAGAAAGCCAAACCTGTTGCGAAGAAGGTGGTAAAGCCGGTAGCAAAGAAAAAGGTGGTAAAGGTTAAGCCAATAGCCAAGAAAAAGATAACGGTGAAACCGGTAGCTAAAAAGAAGGTTTCTGTGCAGGACAAGAAAAAGTCTGCAAAGAAAGTGGATAAAAAAGTCGCTAAGGTGAAACCTGTGGCTAAGAAAGTAGTAAAAGCTATCAAGCCTGTGAAGCCAGCAAAGGTTAAGAAGGAAAAACTGAAGAAGGAACCGAAAGCCGCAAAGGTGGCTAAGGTAATGAATGAGGAACTTCCTTTAGTAATTAAAAAAAGAGGAAGACCTTCGAAACCGGTGCAAAAGAAATTTGTTAGAGAAGAAGTTAAACCCGAGATTAAAACATTTTATTCAACTGCTCCAAAACAACCAGCGCCAAAAGTGTCACAACATCATAATATACCGGTAGATATGAAACATCGTTACAACGATGAAGACTTGAAAGAATTTAAAGTAATTGTAGATAAAAAATTAGCAACCGCCCGCGAAGAATTAGCGTATCTCAAAGACGCATTGGATAGCCATACCGAAAGCCAGGCAGGAAGCAAAGCCTGGAATTTAGAAGAAGGTGCGGATACTTCTGAGATGGAAACAATGATGAATCAGATTTCAAGACAGCATCAATACATCCGGAATCTGGAACTGGCTGCTATTCGAATTGAAAACAAAACCTACGGCATTTGCCGCGTAACCGGTAAATTGATTCCAAAAGAGCGTCTTCGTGTGGTGCCTCACGCTACTTTGAGTTTAGATGCCAAACTTTCCCGCAAAGAAGATTCAACCACTACCGACACTACAAGTACTGCGGCTGCGCCCCAGGATTTTAGCGAAGGGTTTGAAGATTAAAAACAGTTAGATTCTTGATTAAGCAAAAGAGGCAACCCGTGGTTGCCTCTTTTGCTTAAAGGTATTTTTGGGTAAGTGAGCACGCAGTAACAAAGGCTAGCATTTAGGAGATGTTATTCTTTTCATGCACCTTTATCAGCCAGTAGTACCATACCACTCCTATAATATAGAGCGCCACAGTGATGAAAATGATATTGCTGTATACCACCTCGGCTTCGCGCAGCACCGAGAATATTTTGGCGCTGACAAACCAGCAACCGCTCCAGATAGAAGCGTTGATGGCAGACATCATTTCGCGATTGCGCTCGCCCACATAGTTCAGCGTCAGTTCGCTGGTCAGCGGCCCCGCCATATTCATCAGCGGCTGGCGCAAAGTGAAGGTGACGGCTGCGATTATAATTCCGTAGCTCGTGTGGTTATACCATTCGGTGGTGGCCATGATGAATAGAAAAACAATAGCCAGCGATTGCATTAAAGTAATAGCCACCTGATAGCCAAACCTGCGTTTGACTTCGGGAATGGCCAGCGCGGTGATTACCACCAGGGTAAAGGCCACCGAGTTCATGATAGAAAAAGCCGGAGCCTCCATGCCATGCACATCGTGAAAGAAAAGATTGATGACCGGAATAGTAAACCCCGCCCCCAGGGCAATTAGAAATGAAGGCACCACTGCCTGCACAATCACCGGCCAATCGTAATCGGTATGAATATTGGCAATCGGAATCCGGGTGCCGAGGTTTTCGGTGGAGGGAAGTTGCTGCACGAAATAAATTCCGAGAAGGCCGAGCGAAGCATAAAAAATCAGTAGCACCTCGGTGGTAAAGAAACTGCTCACAAAAGGCAGGAAGAACCCCAGTATGCCAACAAAGATGGTGGTGAAGTTTCCGGCAGAGAAGAACAGCGCAATGCTTTCGGTTTCGTGCTCTTTACTTCCGTTGAGCAGAATGTAAGGCATCACCAAAATCTGAAGGAGCGAAAAGGTAATTCCCCACAACGCCATCAGGATGCGGATGAGTTCGGTGTTGTGGGTGTGAATACCGAAAATCAACAACAAAGCCACGATGGGCGAAGAGATGGCTCCCGCCAACATGAAAGGTTTCAGCCGTTTGCCCTTGACCAACAGAGCCAGCGGCACTGCACACAGCAACACAGAGAGATAGCGATTGCCTATCATACTCGCTATTTCAAAATCTTTGAAGCCGTGGTCGAGCATCAGATAATTCAGCAGCATGGTAAAAGCCGAGTTAATCAGTTGCAGAAAAACATCGGCCATCATCAGATGGATGATTACACGGGGAATGGAAAAGTATTTGGCGAGGGCGGTTTTCACAGGCTCAATTGCGAGCCAATATAAGAGATGATTTCTTCTTTCTGCTCGGGTTGAAACCAACGAATGCCATCGTCCTTTTTGAACCAGGTCATTTGTCGCTTGGCATAGTTGCGGGTGTTTTGTTTGATGAGAGCCACCGCGTCTTCATACGAAATCTTGTCTTCAATGAAATCGAATAGTTCGGTATAGCCCACGGTTTCCAGCGCGTGCAGCTTCTTGTTGATGTAGAGGTTCTTGGCTTCCTCCAGCTGCCCCTGTTCCATCATTGCATCCACACGACTGTTGATTCGTTCATTCAATATTTCGCGAGGCAGGCTCAAACCAATCTTGATGATATTGAAAGGGCGTTCGGTCTTCTTGCCTATGCGTTGCTCCGAATACTTTTTGCCGGTGGTATAAATTATTTCCAAAGCCCGTTTCAATCGAACGGGATTTTTCCTGTCCACCTTTTCGTAATACTCAGGGTCGAGGCGTTCCACTTCCTGCTGCAACCAATCGAGGGTTTTCTCATTCAGAAATTTGCGGGTAACGTAGAGTTGATTGTCATCCCC
>CANJVG010000045.1 GCA_947478005.1 Bacteroidota bacterium | reverse complement strand
TCTGCCACTCTGCCATTGGCACAGCAATTGAGTTCATGGAATCTCTTATTTTCGAAAACTCAAAATATTAAGAATGGAAAGCATGGACTTTTTGCAGGAACCGGTGAACGATGATGAGTTTGATATGCTCCCTATTTTGCCCGATGAAGATGCCGCTGACGGCAAGAAATTAGAAATACCGGGCATACTGCCTTTGCTGCCTTTGCGCAATACAATTTTGTTTCCGGGCGTGGTTTTGCCCATCACTATTGGGCGCGACAAAAGTATCTTAGCGGTCAAAGAGGCATACAAAACCGATAAATTGATAGGTGTTGTCGGACAGCTTGACGCAAATATTGAAGAACCCGAGTTCAACGATTTATTTAAAATAGGCACCGTGGCGCAAATCATGCGCATGATAAAAATGCCCGATGGCAGCACCACCGCCATCATTCAAGGCCGCACCCGCTTTTTGACCAAGAGCCTGGTGAAATCCGAACCATTTATTAAGGCAGAAATAGAACTGCTGCACGACATCATGCCTGTGGGCGACAAAGAATTTGATGCCTCCATGATGAGCATTAAAGAACTGGCGGGCAGCATCGTCAAGCTCAATCCGCAGATACCAAGCGAGGCCGCCATTGTGCTCAAAAACATTGGCAACCCTGTCACACTCACTCACTTTATATCCTCCAATCTTCAAATTCCAATTGCCGACAAGCAGAAGTTGTTAGAAATATCCGACATGAAAGAGCGCGTTCGTTTTGTGCTCGAACATTTGAACAAAGAATTGCAGATGCTGGAAATGAAAAACCAGATTCAGGGCAAGGTGCGTCAGGAAATGGATAAACAACAGCGCGATTATTTTCTCTCGCAGCAGCTCAAAACCATTCAGGATGAATTGGGCGTAAACTCGGCCGACAAGGACATTCAGCGCATGCGCGAAAAAATGACCAAGCTCAAACTACCGGTAAAAGTGAAAGAGCAGGTAGAAAAGGAATTCGAAAAAGTGCAGCGCATGAACCCTGCTGCTGCCGAATACTCCGTTATCTTAAACTACATCGATTTAATTCTCGACCTGCCTTGGGGCATTTACACGCAGGATAATTTCAACATCAAGCACGCCAAAAAAGTGCTCGACAACGACCAATACGGTATTGACAAAGTAAAAGAGCGCATCCTCGAATACCTGGCGGTGTTGAAACTGAAAGGCGATATGAAAAGCCCCATCCTGTGTTTAGTAGGTCCTCCGGGAGTAGGCAAAACCTCCTTAGGTCAATCGATTGCCCGGGCTTTGGGACGGAAATATATCCGTATTGCGCTCGGTGGTTTGCACGATGAAGCCGAAATTCGCGGCCATCGCAAAACCTACATTGGCGCCATGCCCGGCCGAATTATTCAGAGTTTGAAAAAGGCGCAAAGCTCCAATCCGGTTTTTATTTTAGATGAAATAGATAAAGTAGGCAACGACTACAAAGGCGACCCAAGCTCAGCCCTGCTCGAAGTGCTCGACCCCGAGCAGAACAGTGCTTTCTACGATAACTATTTGGAACTGGAATATGATTTAAGCAAAGTGCTTTTCATCGCCACCGCCAATTCCTTACAAACCATTCAGCCCGCCCTCCGCGACCGTATGGAAATAATTCCGATAGAAGGTTATTCTATCGAAGAGAAATTGCAGATTGCAAAAAAACACTTGCTGCCAAAACAAGTGACCAATCATGGTTTAAAGAAAAAGCAGGTGCAACTGAGCGATAAAGTTTTGGAACGTTTGATTGAAGACTACACCAAAGAAAGTGGTGTACGCGAATTGGATAGACAATTGGCTTCGGTCATGCGCAACACCGCCAAGAAAGTAGCAGGTGCCGAGAAATATAATCCGAACATCAAAGAAGATGACCTCAGCAAAATCCTCGGCCCCGAAAAGTTCGATAAGAGTATTTATACCGAAGAAAATATTCCGGGTGTGTCTGTTGGCTTGGCCTGGACATCAGTAGGAGGGGACATCCTTTTTATCGAATCAACTCTAAGCAAAGGAACGGGTATGCTCACCATCACCGGTAATCTGGGCGATGTAATGAAAGAATCAGCCACCACGGCCGTGACTTACTTAAAAGCAAACGCAGAAAAAATCGGCATCAACACCGAAGTGTTTTCCAAGGTAAATGTACACATTCACTTCCCCGAAGGTGCAGTGCCAAAAGACGGGCCAAGTGCCGGAATTACCATACTCACTTCCTTGGCTTCATTGTTTACTCAGCGCAGAGTAAAACCATTCTTAGCCATGACAGGCGAAATAACCCTTCGCGGAAAAGTGATGCCGGTGGGAGGTATCAAAGAAAAAATCCTGGCGGCCAAGCGTGCCGGCCTGAAAGAAATAATCATGTGCTACCGCAATCAAAAAGACGTAGAACAAATCAACCAAGACTACATCAAAGGCATGAAGTTTCACTTTGTGAAAAACATGGACGAAGTAGTGGAACTCGCTTTGCTCAAAAATAGAGTTAAGGGAGGAATTGATTTAGAGAAATTTCTGGTGAAGGAGGATAAGAAGTAGAAACTAAAAATCTCTTTCGTGTACAGCGCGCGCCAGCTTTAGTAATAATTCCTTGCGCGGTGCTTCCACCATTACAGATTGTAATGATTCGATGGCTTTATCATAAAGTTGATTCATCCGGTTTTCGGCAATCACTTTCACACCCAGTGTTTCAAACAAGTGTTTTACTCCGGCTATTTTTTCCTCTTCATTCGTGTTATTCAACAGTGCATGCAGTTCATCCAGTTGCGCCCCTTTGGCAGCTTGCAAGGCGGTAATTAGTAAATAGGTTTTTTTGTTTTGTACAATATCTCCACCTATTTTCTTACCCACCTTTTCTCCATCTCCAAATGCATCCAGGTAATCATCTTTTATTTGAAATGCCAGACCAAGATTCAATCCGAAATCATAAATTCTTTTTTGATTTTCCTGGTCAGCTCCGGCAAGCACTGCACCCATTTGTAAGGCGCAGCCCAGCAATACAGAAGTTTTGTACTCAATCATCTTCAGGTATTCCGTTTCCGCCACATTGGTCCGTTTTTCAAAATCCATATCCAATTGCTGCCCTTCAAAAATTTCAATTGCCGTTTGGTTGAAAATGCGCAACAATTCGGGAATGTGGACTACAGGTATATCGGTCAGATATTTATAGGCATAAGCCAGCATCACATCACCGGCTAAAATTCCTGAGTTAATTCCAAATTTTTTATGCACAGTAGGTATTCCCCTGCGAATGTCTGCATTGTCCATTATGTCATCATGCACCAGAGTGAAGTTGTGAAACACTTCTAAGGCAAAAGCAGGGTTAAGCGCCTCGGCAACGCTTCCACCAAACAAATCACAACTCATCATAAGTAAAAGGGGGCGAATCCTTTTGCCTTTAATGCTCATGATATGCTTCACAGGGTCGTAAAGTGCAGATGGGCTTTCATTAAAATTGCTGCTGTTAAATTTTTGCTCGTAGAGCGCAAGGAGTTCTTCGGGTGAATGCATAATGATGGCGCAATGATAAAGTAAAGATATGAGTTTATATTTTCTCTGCTTTTGGGCGTTTGCTTTAAGCGGGCCTTCATTCGATTCGTCTTAACATTTTTTGGTAGTCAAATAAAAATTCTTTCTTTCACCTCACTAACCAAAAAAACTGATATGAGAAAATCAATTCTACTCAGCTCTATTTTCCTATTTATTTCAACATTTATTTTTGCTCAGGATATTACTATCAGTGGTATCGTGCGTGACGATACCCGAAAGCCATTGCCGGGAGCTAACGTAGTAGTTAAAGGCACAGCCATAGGCACAGTTACCGATGATGGCGGTAAGTATTCTTTGGAAGTTCCTAAGGATTCAAAAACGCTTGTCATTAGCTTTCTAGGCTTTGATAATAAGGAGTTATCCATAAAAAGTAATCAAGGAGATTACACGATAAATATTGACCTTGCCTCCAATGAAGTAGGTCTGAACCAGGTAGTGGTTTCTGCCTCTAAAAAGAAGGAGAAGTTGCTTGATGCACCGGCTGCTATCTCGGTGGTGGGGCAAGATAAACTGGAGCGCAACATTGTCACTTCTCCGGTGGAACAATTGAAAACAGTTCCCGGAGTTGATTTGGTTCGCACCGGTTTGGTTTCTTCCAACGTGGTAATTCGTGGGTTCAATAATATCTTTTCAGGTGCTGTTCTCAATGTGGTGGACAATCGTATCGGTTCGGTGCCTTCGCTTCGCATTAATGCTTACCAGTTGGTGCCTACCAGTTCTTTAGATTATGATAGAATTGAAGTAGTTCGTGGACCTGCTTCTGCCTTGTATGGTCCCAATGCTTCGAGTGGTGTAATTCACATCATCACCAAATCGCCTTTAGACCAGAAAAATAAATTTGAAACAACAGTGGCTATGACATCCGGATTCACTGTGTTGGACAAATCATTGAAGCAGTATAACAACGGCAGCAATATTTCAGGAAACATTATCAATCCGGAGATTAGGCATTCCGGAAAACTTTTCGATGGTAAACTCGGTTATAAAGTATCAGGCAGTTATCTTCAGGCCAACGACTACCCTGTAATTGATGCCCGTGAGCCTTATAACGGGGATAGTTTAGTATTTGGTTCTGCTCGTAGTGGCGTAGTATTTACTCCTGATACCCTGAGTTATTCTAAAGATGCAAACGGTAAAATGATTGACTCTACTTTACGGTTAGACATTCGCAGATTCAAGAAAGATTTTACAGTGCGTAAGTTCAGCTTTGATGGCCGAATTGACATTCATCCTATCAACGACATTACAATTACCTTAAATGGTGGTTTATCCGGTACCCATAATTTAGAATTGACCGGTTTGGGTGCCGCGCAAGGAGGTGGGGGTAGTGGAGGGAACTGGATATACTGGTATGCGCAAGCGAGATTTAAATGGAAAAACCTCTATATCCAATATTTCATCAACAGCAGCGATGCCGGTGGTACTTATCTTATCCCTCAGCTTTCTGCTTCTTCGCGCAATAGCTACGCAGCTTCTTCGCCTCCAAGTGCCTATCCGGTTCAGTTGTTGATTGACAAATCGAAGTTGCATGTGTTTCAGATTCAACATTCTTATAGCCCTATCGAAAGGCTTAATTTTATTTATGGTATAGACGCCTTATTGACCCGCCCCGATACAAAAGGAACCATCAACGGGCGGTTTGAAACAAAGGATAATTTGAATCAAATAGGCGGTTACCTGCAAGGCGATTATGAACCATTGAAATGGTTGAAGATTGTGGCCGCTTTCCGTGCTGACTACAACAGTATTCTTAAAAACGTTTCGTTCAGTCCGCGCGCAGCTGTTGTGTTTAAACCTGCAGAAGGGCATACGATTCGCCTTACCTATAATCGTGCCTTCGATTCACCAAACACGCTTAATCAGTTTCTTGATTTGTCGAATGGTGTAGTGCCAAACGGAATAAACATTCGCGGTATTGGCAATCCTTATGGCTGGAATTATAATTATGGCGCCAACGGGGTTGTCCAATACAACGCAGCTCCTTGGGGCGGAAGTCCAGATTCTGCGCGTTGGCATACCTTCAACGACAAATCATTTAATGTACAGGCATTTGATTCATTTACTACCTTCCTGAAGAGCGGCATTGCCGCCAAGGTGGGTGGATTCCTGGCAAATGTTTTGGTAAGTGGAATATTTGATGGCATTCAGGGAGATAGTGGTACCGTTAGAAATGCCGACCATCTTTCAGTTGCTTACGATAAACTGGCACAGACAAAAGACTTCGTGGGCAGCATACAAAATGCCGCCAACTTCCAAAACCTTAAGAAAATCGGTAACTCAACCACCCAAACTATGGAGTTGGGGTATAAGGGCTTAATTGCCGGTAAGCTTTCTATTACCCTTGATGCCTATTGGACCCGCATCAGCAATTATGTAAGCGCGCTTAAATCGGCTTCGGGGGCGGTAATGCTTGATAGTAAATCCTATTTGGGATACGACTGGCAAACACAAACTATTGACAAAGATGGAAGATTGTGGATGAATCTGCACGATGCAGACGGCAAACCTGTTTTCAGAAACACCGCTTTAGTAGGTACCCTCGATGGGGCGGCTTCTTTGCAAAACCCGACCATTATTAAACCAATTGCCGGTGATATTTATGATGAATTAATTGTCATGCTCTATACCTTCCCGGTGGGAACCATCACTCCTAACAATCCGGACTATGTAAAATCAGATTACATCCTTACCTACCAAAATCTCGGGCGCTTAGATGTGTTTGGAATGGACTTTGGGTTCCAGTACAATGCGCTCGAAAATACAATGCACAATGTAACCTTTGGCGGAAGTATGAGTTGGGTAAGCAAAGACCAGTTGGTGCTTTCATCGGGCGAGGCGGTGCCGTTGAATGCGCCTAAGTTTAAAGGTTCCCTTAGTTTTGACCACACCTTAGTGAAATCGGGCTTTGGTTATGGTACTACTTTCCGCTATCAAATGCCTTATGAGGCTAACTCCTCTATATATGCAGGCCGTGTGAAACCGGCTTATTTGCTCGATGCTCGGGTTAGTTACCGTCCTAATTTCTACAAAGGATTGTTGCTTTCGGTAAACGTGAACAATGTGGCCAACTACCAGTGGCAAAGTTTCCCGGGTGCGGCTATTATGGGCGCTCAGATGTATGTAAGAGCGCAGGTTACTTTCTAAAATCCTTCTTTTTCGTTTTAAAACAACCCGAATCAAAACATTGGTTCGGGTTGTTTGTTTTTTAGTTAACTAAGAACCAAGAAAGGAGAGTCATGGATTTGGGAAGTCCCAAAAAATAAGTTGAAACGATATAGAATAAACACGAATGCAGATTGTGCTTTGGCAAAAGGCCAAGATGAGCACTTCGTTGCTTCCTGAATTCATTGAAATGCTTTATGAAAATAGAGGAATGGAGCCAAAATTTACAGGAATATAGAAAAGAGTTTCAGGAACGCATGATATTTTATTAAATGCCGACTATCCGCCAACGATTGCCAACGATTGGCCAACGTTTAACTACGTTCCACCAACGATTGTTTCCTTTCCACCAACGGTTAGCTACGTTCCACCAACAGTTTATAACTTTCCACCAACAATTAGTTCCTTTCCGCCAACGATAAGCAACGTTCCGCAAATGATTGTTTACGTTCCTCCAACTATTCCTGGTATTCAGATTTTAGAAACAAGCGAAGAACTACCCCGCTTTACTTTTCTTAAAGATATATGGGCTAGAAATTAAAAATTGGAAGGTGTGCAGGTTCAATCATTTGCCAATCACTTTTCTAAGCGTCTCCAGCCTCCTTCCAAAATTAGTTAAGCTCTGTTTCCCGTTTACGGTCTTCGAGTATCTTTGCCACCCGATGAATAAAAAGCTCGTTAACATCATTATTGTTTCCATTTCCATAGCCCTGGCCGGGCTGATTTACATTCAGGTAAAATGGATAAACCAGAGTTATAGAACCCGCGAAGAGAAGTTTGACCAGGGCGTGTATCTGGTGCTCAGTAATATTGCCCGTTCCATTGAGCGCGATGAAGCGGTGAACTATTTCGCGGCCTCGGGGTTGAATGATTTTGGCCGAAACATCAATAAGATGTACGACACGGTGCAGACAATCAAAACCTACACACCCAAATTTAATCTGGTAGATTCTGTAGGGCAGCACGCCATGAAGTTCGGGTTTAGTGATACCAGCGGCCTTTTTGTATCGAAGTTTATGGGCAGCATTACTTACCTGAAGGAGAAAGCGCAGAAAATGCACGAGGTGAATAAGGAGATGGACATACGGCAAAATGATATGGACCGGGAGCGCCATATTATCGAAATGCAGTTTTCTAAATACAACCGACTGTTTCAGGATTTGGCTATGCAGTTTATGCTTGATGATAAATGCCTGAGCATTCGTATCAGCAAAGAGAAAATTGAAAAACTCTTGATAGATGAATTGCACAAAGAGGGTATTAACACGCCTCACCAGTACGCCCTGTTCGATAACTGGTCCACCGGTATGCTCTTTGGCAATATGAATATTACCAAAGAAGAAGCACAGTCCACCAACTTCTATTCCATCCCGCTTTTTCCCAATGATTTGTATGAAAATTCGGGATTTCTGGTGCTCAATTTTCCGCAAAAGAAGAACTACATCTTTCAATCCATGTGGCTGATGCTTTCGGCTACAGGTGCTTTTATTTTCATCATCCTCGCTTCTTTTGGAGCCTCGTTCTATATTATATATAGACAGAAAAAACTCGACAATCTGAAAACCGATTTCATCAACAACATGACCCACGAGTTCAAAACTCCGGTAGCTACCATTTCGCTGGCCACCCAAATGTTGAAGAACGAAAAAGTGTTGGCCAACCGCGACAAAGTACTGAACTATTCCAACATTATAGAAGAAGAAAACAAGCGGCTAAGTGGACATATTGAGAACGTATTGCAGGTAGCGCGGCTCGACCGTGGTGAGTTCAAATTGAAACTGAGCCAGATAGACCTCCACAGTTTGCTAACCGACATCTGCGATTCGATGGAACTGCGCATTCAAAACGAAAATGGTGAACTGATAAAAAATCTGCAGGCCGCTAACGCCAGCATAAATGGCGACCTGTTCCACCTTACCAATGCTTTTTATAATGTGTTGGACAATGCCATCAAATACAAAAGAGACGAGAATTTGAAAATCACGGTAAGTACAAAGAACAATGCCAAAGGAGTGATTGTGAGCATACAGGATGAGGGAATTGGAATTTCAAAAGAAAATCAAAAGAAGGTGTTCGAAAAATTCTATCGCGTTCCTACCGGCAATATTCACAATGTAAAGGGCTTTGGCTTGGGATTGAGCTATGTGCAGGTAATTCTCCATGCTCATGGGGGGGATATTAAACTCGAAAGCGAACAGGGCAAGGGAAGTCGATTCGATATGTTTATACCATTTTCTACTGTTAATAAATGATAAGCCTATATAAGTTTGTTTAAACCAAGTATAGCTTTGTACTGTTAAACGTTAAAGCAAAAAACTATGAATACCAAAAAGAAAATACTGATAGTAGAAGATGATACTAACCTTGGTACTGTGTTGCAAGATCATCTGGAAGATAAAAACTTCGATGTTGTTTTAAAAAGAAACGGAGAAGAAGGCTTCACTGAATTTAAAGCTAACAAATACGACTTATGCCTGCTTGATGTCATGATGCCTAAGAAAGACGGCTTCACCTTGGCCAAAGATATTCGCAGAATGAATGCGACTATACCAATCATCTTTTTGACTGCTAAAAATTTGAAGGAAGATACCATTGAAGGATTAAAATTAGGGGCGGATGATTACCTGACAAAACCTTTCAGCGTAGATGAATTGATTTTAAGAATGGAAAACATTTTCAAACGGTTACCAAAAACAGAAGTAAGCACAGAGAATAAATTCCGGTTGGGTAAGTTTGAATTCGACAATAACCTCCGCATTCTTAAAATTGGACCTAAGGAAACTAAACTGACTACCAAAGAATCCGAACTTTTAAAAATGCTGGCGGTATATCTTGAAAAACCGCTTCAACGCGATGTGGCTCTCAATGCAGTATGGGGAACTGATTCATACTTTGCCGGACGAAGCATGGATGTTTACATTGCCAAGCTTCGCAAATATCTAAAGGATGACCCTAACCTGGAGATACTTAATATCCACGGCACCGGTTTTAAAATGATAGTAAAGAAATAAGCCTTTATGTTGGTCATCACCACTCAGGATGGCTCGCATACCCTGTTTAACGAAACTCTGAATGAATTCTACCACTCCGACAAAGGAGCTATTCAGGAAAGCAAACACGTCTTCGTTAAAGACGGACTTAACTATTTCTCGCAGTCGCCAATCAGAATTTTTGAAGTTGGTTTTGGTACTGGGTTAAATGCCTTGCTTACTATGCTCGAAGCTGAAAAGCAAAATCTGAGTATTTATTACGAAACTATCGAGCTACATCCTTTAGTTATTGAAACTATTAAAGAGTTAAACTATACACAGCAACTGGGTTATGAATTTTGTTATGGGCCTTATCATACCCTGCATTTAGTTCGTTGGAACGAAGAACATCAAATTAACAAACACTTTTCTTTCAAGAAGATAAACAGTTCGCTTCTTACATATACTCCACAACCTTCTTGTTTCGAATTAATTTATTTCGATGCCTTCTCTCCCGAACAGCAGCCCGAAATGTGGACGAAGGAAGTTTTTCGAAAAATGTTTGACGCACTTGTGCGCAATGGGATACTCGTGACTTACTGTTCCAAAGTTTCTGTTCAACAGGCAATGAAGGAAGCTGGTTTCACGATCGATAAACTTCCCGGGGCACCTGGCAAAAGAGAAATGCTTCGAGCGCATAAAAAATAATACTCGCGCATATACATTGCGTGCTGCAATAGTTATTTTGCGCTCATGCTTCGCATCTATAAAGCTTCAGCCGGTTCGGGTAAAACTTACACCCTAGTAAAAGAATATTTGCGTCTGGCATTCAAAGCGCCTTTGCAGTTTCGGCATATTCTCGCCATCACCTTCACCAACAAAGCGGCCAACGAAATGAAGAGCCGGGTAATCGAATCGCTCGAAGGCTTATCTAAGGGAGATGAAAAGTTTGCGTCTTTGAGTAATGAACTTGGCCTGGCTGCCGGCAAAACGGGAGAGGAGGTGAAGGCGGATGCCTTTATTATTCTACGCAACATGCTACATAACTATGCCGACATTTCTATCAGCACCATTGATAGTTTTGTTCACCGCATTGTTCGTTCGTTTGCTTACGATTTGCATCTACCCATGAATTTCGAAATTGAAATGGACAGCAACGAACTGCTTTTTCAGGCCGTGCAATTACTGCTCGATCGAATGAATGAAGCCGACCAACAGGTAACGCAGGCCGTTATTGATTTTGCTGAGTCTAAAATTGAAGATGGAAAGAGTTGGAATATAGAGTATGAGATAAGTAAGCTCGGCAAACAACTCTTTGTAGATGAATCACTGCCTCACATTCAGAAGTTAAGCTTTGTCTCCTTCGATGATTTGCGCGAAGCGCGTAAGTCGCTCTATACATTCAAGACTTCTTTCGAACAGAAGTTAATTGAAGAAGGCAAGAAAGCTTTTGACTCTATCATGAACAGTGGACTTACGGCAAAAGATTTCCATCAAGGCACTAAGGGACTGTATGGTTTCTTCAGCAAGTATGCCGAAGGGGATTTTCCTAAAGATGTTAAGGGTAACAGCTACGTGCTAGCCAGCATCAATGAAGATAAGTGGAGCAAAACTTCTACTATTACCGACCCACACAAAGAAGAACTTCGGTCGCATTATTACGACATCGTCTATCATTGGGATAAACAAGGCAGAGATTATTATCTCGCAGAACTGCTGCTTAGGAACTTCTACGCTTTCATTCTCCTGACCGATTTGCAAAAACTGATGGAAGAGATAAAGCGCGAAGGAAACATATTGCACATCAGCGATTTTCAACATAAGGTTTTTGAAATTGTAAAAGAGCAAGATGCACCTATTATTTACGAACGTATTGGTGACCGGTATGACAATATTCTAATTGACGAGTTTCAGGATACTTCTGTTATTCAGTGGCGCAACCTTTTACCGTTGATTGAAAACTCTCAATTCAAAAATGAAGATAGTTTGATAGTAGGCGATGGTAAACAAGCTATCTATAGGTTTCGCGGAGGCGAGGCTGAACAGTTTGCCGTGCTACCCAAAGTATGGGGAAGCGATGGTGATGAGATTCTAAAGGGGAGAGAAATTGCCATTAGCAACTATGGAGTTGAAGGAATTCAACTCAAAAAAAACTATCGTAGCCGCAAAGAAATTATCGATTTCAATAACTCCTTTTATAAGGAATTGCTAGAGCTGCCGGAACTGAAGAACAAAGCGATTTACGAAGACTACCATCAGGAGCAAGGTAGAAAAGAGGATGGTGGTTTCATGAATATTGAATTTCTGAAGGAAGAAGAAGAGCAGGAGCGTTCACTAAGCGAAGTCCGTTCGCTTCGGGTAGAAGAAATTGTGGAGGAAGCGATGCAAAGGGGGTATAGTTTTAAAGATGTTGCCGTGCTTACCCGCTCGAACGACAATGCCAGTATCATAGCCTCTCATTTAGTGTCAAAGGGAATCAAGGTGGTGTCACCGGAAAGTTTGCTGATTCATTATTCTCCCAAAGTTCGATTGCTTGTCTCTTTGCTTTCTTATCTCGATAGGAAGGATAATCATATTTCGAGGGCAGAGATTTTGCATTATTCGCTGCTGCTGCAAGGTAAATCCCTTCGTTATGAAACTATAGACTTCAAAACTTCATCATTTCGTTTCGAAGTAATCGTTGAGCAGGTTTCGGGCATAAAGTTTAACTCTTCCGAACTGCCAACAGGAAGACTGAGTGATTTATTAAACCAACTTACCTTCCTGTTCAACTTGAATGATGATGATCCTTTCGTTCAGTTCTTTCTGGATGAAATTCTACTCTTTGCTTCCCGATATGGTAACGGCATAGGCAACTTCCTGCATTGGTGGGAGAAGGTAAAGTATAAGAAGAGCATCATTTATCCCGATAGCATGGATGCAGTTCGCGTCATGACGATTCATAAATCAAAAGGCTTGCAGTTTCCTGTGGTCATACTGGCGGATGCCAGTGAAACTCAGAAGCGAGGAAAGGATTCTTTCTGGGTGGAGATTAAGAAGAAGTGGCTGCCACAACTGGAAGTTGGTTTGTTGCCCAATTCAGCAAATATTCTTGAAACAGAATATGCCGCGCTTAGCGAACAGGAAGAGGACCAATCATTTCTTGATTTATTAAACCTGTTGTATGTAGGCACCACCCGACCCGAAGATGCGCTTTACATTCTATCGAAGGAATTGGAGAAAGAGCCCGAAAAGAATAATTCAGTTACCGCTTTGCTTATCTCCTTCCTAAAGCGAACAGAGCGTTGGGATGGGTTCTCTACTTACTCTTTCGGAGATGCGAACTTTGCTAAAATTAAAGAGAACAAGAGTAAACAAAGTTTAGGTAGCTTTAAGAAGGCTGCAACAGATTCAAAGAACCTACTTGCTTCCTCCATTCAAATAAAGATGCAGGCAGATTTACTGTGGAGCGATGAGGCTACCGGAAAAATTGACTCGGGAAGAATTCTGCATGAAGCATTAAAGCAGGTGCATCATACAGGCGATGAAGAGATAGTTGTTCGGAAAATGGTGGCCAATGGCAGCATAAGTGAAGAAGAATCTTTGCAACTAATGGAGCGAATAAAAGCGGTTATTCATCATCCTGAGATGAAGCAGTATTTTGAAAGAGGCGTTCGGGTTATAAATGAACGTGCTCTGCTGAAGAAAAACGAGAAGACAAAGATTCCCGATAGAGTAGTTATAAGTGAAGCTGGCGCAAGCCTGATTGATTACAAAACTGGCAATGTGTTGGATAAGCATCAGGAACAGTTGATGGAGTATGCTAAATGGCTGGAAGAAGCGGGGGTGTCTGTGAAAGAGAAGATATTGTTTTATACAAAGACAAACGAAGTGTCACGGTTTTAGCGAATACGGCAAATGCAATGAAAAACTTTTTACAACAGGCTGCAGAGAAAATTCTGAAGAAACACGGTACAGATTTAAGTGGTGTGTTGGTCTTGATGCCCAATCAGCGTTCCTGCACTTATTTCAGAAATGCTCTGCGGCAACTGGCTGATAAGGCAGTCTTCGCTCCCGAAATAGCTACGCTGCAAAACTGGATGCAGGATAAAAGCGAATTGGTATTGATCGATAATATCGAACTGATAACTGATTTGTATTTCTGCCACCAAAGCATTGGCGGTATCTTAACGCTCGATGAATTTATTGGCATAGCGAATGTGATGCTCGAAGATTTTGATGAACTCGATTTGCAGGTGACCAACGCAAAACTCTTCTTTAAAAACTTAGAGATGCTGCAAAGCATGAATACCTATATTCCGGGTGAAGAGCCAAGTGAATATATATTGAAATACCGAAAATTCTGGGAAGATTTCGGTTTGTTATATAGCCGTCTGCGCGAAAGATTATTGGAAAAGAAGAAAGGCTATCGAGGAATGATTTTGAGGAGTGTAGCCGAGAAGATTTCGGAAATTAAATTAGCCGATACTCCCGTTTACCTGATTGGTTTCAGCGGTTTGAATAAAACAGATGAGTTAGCCATTAGCCACATTCTTCAAAACGCAACGGCTGAAATTCTTTGGGATGCCGATAAGTATTATGTGAACGATGAAATGCACGAAGCCGGTTTCTACTTCCGCAAATACAAATCGAAGTTCCATGTGGCAGAGAAAGATTTGGTAAATGAAATACTTGCCAACGAAAAGAAAATTCAAATAATAGGTGCTGCCAAGAATGTAGGCCAGGTGAAAGTCGTAGCTGATATTTTGCAAAACAAATTGAAGTTAGATAACAACACTGCCCTCGACACGGTGATTGTGGTGCCCGATGAGAAACTACTTTCCCCACTTATTGCTCATCTCCCTTCCAATATCAATACCGTAAACATTACTATGGGTTTGAACATTGCGGGGAGCAATGCCGCCTCGTGGATGGAGATTGTCTTTCGTTTGTTTGAAAACTCGAAGCGGTATCAATCGAAAAGCGGAGCGCAGCGGTTTTATTACAAAGACGTTTTCGAGTTATTGCAGCACAACTTCTTCCGCTTGCTTTTTAGCAAAACCCACACCGAAGATTTTGTGGAGAAGATGAAAACTCAGAATCGAATCCTCATTAGGCGCGAAGAAATATTGGAGGCACTAGGCGAAGAAATAAACGTGTTGTTCTTTGAAGGCGAGGACGCTTTTAAGTATGCTGCCTTTCTTCAAAGTATTGTAAGTACTTTGCTCGATAAATTAATTCAGCAGGCGCGAAAGGGAAATAGTTCTCTGGCGACTGAGGTCGAAATTACTTACCGATTGCTCAGTATTATCACTTCCACGCAAACCATTTTTGCCCACGGAAATCAGGTCAGCATTAAAACCTTCATTTCGCTGCTTCGCGCGAACTTCCAAACGGAGCGTGTTGCTTTGGAAGGCGACCCGGTGCAGGGTTTGCAGATTATGGGTTTGCAGGAAACGCGAGGACTTGATTTCAAAAACGTCATCATCCTTTCCGCCAACGAAGGTATCCTTCCATCCGGGAAAAACATGAGCACCTACATTCCTTATGAGTTGCGCAGAGAGTTTCTCACCACACACAAGGAGCGAGATGCGATTACTGCTTATCTTTTTTACCGTTTGTTTCATAAAGCTGAGAATATTTTTCTGCTTTATAACACAGAAGCCGATGAGCTCGGAGGTGGAGAAAAAAGCCGTTTTATTCTTCAATTGCAGCAGGAGTTAGATGTGCCAAATATCCAAATCGAAGATTTGATTTTTGCCATTGACCCGCCCGCTGCTTTGGGTGACCAGGAAATAAATATTTCCAAGAACGAAGAAGTGATGGAGAAACTAATGACCCTGCTCACCAAATCAGGTATGTCTCCTTCCGCGCTTAATAGTTATATCAACTGCACGCTTCAGTATTACTTCCGATATATAGCCGGTCTGCGCGAACAGGAGGACATGGAAGAGAATATTGAAGCTTCAACCATCGGTTCTGCGGTTCACTTTGCGCTGGAAAAGATTTATGAAGAGAAAAAAGGATCGGTTATAGAGCCATCCTTCATAGAAGCTCAATTGAAGAACACGGGCAGAATCGAGGCCTTGGTAAAAGAGCATTTGAGAGAACGTTTCGATAATGAATCCTTGAGCAGCGGAAAGAATTTACTGCTGTATAAAGTTTGTGTAAAGTTGATAGAGGAATTTTTGAAGCACGAAGTAGTTTACCTGCAAGAACTCAGCGACTCGGGTAGCCAAATTAAAATTGAAATGCTCGAAGAAAAATTGGTTTCTTCAATATCCATTAATGGCAATAAAATTACTATCAATGGCAGAATCGATAGAATGGAAAGCATTGACCAAATTATCCACATTGCCGACTATAAAACTTCCAACAAATCCACCATTCCCATTCTGAACGATGAGGTTTGGGAAGAGTTGATGCACGACCCGAAGTATTCCAAGCCGGTGCAGTTACTGATGTATGCATGGCTGTACTTGAAGAATAACGAAGGTAAAGACGTTTCCATTCGCTCAGGTATCTATTGGCTGCGCGATGCCAGGAAGAAACTCGACACCTTACGGGTCGACAAGTCCAATGATATCATTGACAAAGCCACCATTCTTCTTTTCGAAGATAAACTGAAATCTGTCTTGATTGAACTCACTGATTCATCCGTTCCATTTTCAAAGACAAAGGATGAAGAACGATGTCAATACTGCGAGTTTGCGGTGATATGCGGTAGAGATTAACTTCCTAAAAATAGTTTCCCCCGTCCGACTGTATTTTTTTTCTTACAAAACACACATATCGGTAGATAATTGTGCACAGTTGTATTCTTTGCATATGAATTGAATTTTCAAATTTGTGGCAACAAAAAACACAGACACATTTATCATGTTTGATTTTGTTCTTCTATAGGACAATACAAACCAAAACAAAAGATATGGAACCACTCTTTCAATTTGATTTACCAAAAGACCAGGCATCTATAATTAAAGTATTTGGAGTTGGAGGCGGAGGAAGCAATGCGGTTAACCACATGAGCGACCAGGGAATAATAGGCGTAAACTTTGTGGTACTTAATACGGATGCCCAGGCATTGGATATGAGCCGTATTCCGAATAAAATACAATTAGGACCAAATTCAACACAAGGTTTGGGTGCCGGTGCGCAACCCAGAGTTGGAGAAATTGCTGCTGAAGAGTCTATTGATGCTATCAAGGAACTTCTTTCAAAAAACACAAAGATGGTTTTCATTACTGCCGGGATGGGTGGTGGAACCGGCACAGGGGCTGCACCTGTTGTAGCAAGAATTGCACGCGAAATGGGAGTACTGACGGTAGGTATTGTTACTACTCCTTTCTGGTTTGAAGGGAAGAATCGTTATAACCACGCCTTGGAAGGAATCGAAAGATTGCGCGAGAATGTTGATACCTTACTCATCATCAACAATGATAAAATACGTCAGATGTATGGTAATCTGAAACGTAGCGAAGCATTTGCTCATGCCAATAATATTTTAACCACTGCTGCAAAGGCTATTTCTGAAATTATCACCAAGCCAGGTGAAATGAACGTGGACTTTGCGGATGTGCAAACAGTTATGAAGAATGGTGGTTCAGCCATTATGGGTTGTGCTACTGCTGAGGGAGATGACAGAGCTAAACGTGCGGTGGAGGGGGCATTGAATTCGCCACTGTTAAACGATAATGAAATTCGCGGAGCCAAGAAGGTACTTATCAATATTACATCCGGCACGGAAGAAGCAACGATGGATGAAATTGGTGCTATCATGGAGTATGTGCAGGAAGCAGCAGTAGACACCGATGTTATTTTTGGAGTTTGCGATGACCCATCTTTAGGTGCCAAAATTTCGGTTACCGTTATTGCAACAGGCTTTGAGGTAGGGAAGAAGCCAAACGGATTCACGGCCAAGAAAGAAGTGAAGGTCTACGAACTAACCGATAAAACAGAAGAAACCGCTACTGTATCATTTCCTGTGAATACAGTCGTAAAAAATGAAGAGGTACTTTTTCAGGCAACTATAGTTGAGGAAAAAGTGGAGGAAGTGAAACCTTCTTTTTTCCAATTGGAAGAAATAGAAGCGCCTTCGCTTTTCACTCCATCGGCTGAAGAAGTAAGTATTGAATTTGCTGTTACTCGCGAAGAGCAAAAATTGGAAGAGGTAAGCTTAGTAGAAGAAGTGGTGGAGGAAGCGCAGGAAGAACTTGTAGAAGCTCCCGTGGTGATAGAAAAGAAAGAGGACTTTATTGTTTACACCAAAACAACATACCAAACCGAAGCTACTAATCAGGAATCGAATGACCCTAACAAAATATTAGAAGACCGTAAAAAGGTTTTAGCTGGGTTAAGCTACCGTTTTGGTAACAAACAGAATGTAAGCGAAATGGAAAATGAACCTGCTTACAAAAGAAAAAATGTGGAGTTGAATTCAGATACAACTTACTCGGCACAGACAGAAGCTTCGCGCTACAGTGTAGGCAAGGATATGTTTGACCGTCCTGAAATAAAAAAGAACAATTCATTTCTGCATGATAATGTAGATTGATTCAAGAGTCTCTCCTTTGTTAGTGTGTCCAAAAATTCCCGGGTCGCTCGACCCGGGGTTTTTATTTTAGGAATGACCTCAATTACCAAAGTGCTTACAAATTATTCCATGTATTCTACCGAAGGTGAAACTATCTTGGTTGAGCTGCGTAAACCAACAAAACGAACAACATGAAAACCAACGCAAAAATTAAAACCAGAGATGTGATTGTGGAAGATGAATTTGGTGTTGACATCATCACCATCAGAATCTTTAAATAAATCTCTCTTCAAAATAAAAAAGCCTCAACCAATTTAAGGTCGAGGCTTTTTTATTTTGGTTATCCGAACTTAGTTAAACTCTTTACCTTCAGCAGCCATCTTCTCTAAAGAGGCAGGGACAGCAAAGCGAGCTCCATAGTTCTTGTTGAGTTCTTTGGCGCGGGCTACAAATTCTTTTACACCATAGTCATTAATAAACTGCAGAGTGCCGCCCTTGAAAGGAGCGAAGCCCCACCCAAATATTGAACCGATATTAGCATCCGGCACATTGCGCAAAACCTGTTCATCCAGACAACGAACAGTTTCGATACACTGAATAAATAACATTCGGTCCTTCATTTCATCAATGGATGGTTGTTGTTTGTTTTCAGGGAACATTTCCTTTAGGCCGGTCCACAAATGTTTCTTTCCTTCTTTTGGATATTCATAGAAGCCCGCACCTTTTGCTTTACCTTCTCTGCCGGCAGCAATCATTTTGTCGGTCACTTCATAAGCACTGTGTGCCGGAATTTCTTTTCCCTCTGCTTTTAAGTCTTCTATCGTCTGTTTGCGAATGTGCGCCATTAGCGATAAGGAAACCTCATCGGTCAAGGCCAATGGACCCACGGGCATACCCATCTGTATTCCTGCACTTTCAATAGCACGGGCACTTACACCTTCATTGAGCAATGCAAGCCCCTCGGTTACGTAAGTAGCAAATACGCGCGAAGTATAGAAACCGCGTGAGTCATTCACCACTATTGGTGTTTTTTTAATGGCCTTTACAAAATCGAAAGCACGAGCAAGTGTTTCATCGCTGGTGTCTTTGCCTACAATGATTTCTACCAATGGCATTTTATCGGCCGGTGAAAAGAAATGCAGACCAATAAAGTTTTTGGGACGTGATGAAGCAACTGCTAAACCTGTGATAGGTAGAGTAGAAGTATTCGATGCAAAAACTCCCGCAGGATTCATTTGCTCTTCAGCTTCTTTGGTCACCATTGCTTTCAGTTCGCGGTTTTCGAAAACAGCTTCGATAATCAAATCGCAGTTCTTTAAATCTGCCGCATCGGCTGTGGCTTTTATTTTGCTTAAAACGGCATCCGCCTTTTCTTTAGTCATCTTGCCTTTGCTCACTCGCTTCTTCAAAATGTTTTCGGAATAGGCTTTGCCTTTATCGGCTCCTTCCTGCGACACATCTTTCAACACCGTTTCAATTCCGCTCATGGCGCTGCAATAGGCAATGGCACTACCCATCATTCCTGCACCGAGCACGCCTACCTTCTTGAAATCTCCCTTCACCTCTGTTTTCGGGCGGCTGTTGCCTGCATTGATGGCATTCAGTTGTTGCCAAAACACTTTAATCATATTCTTCGCCACTTTGCCGCTGGCCAGTTTGGCGAAATAGCGGCTCTCAATTCTTGATGCTGTATCAAAATCAACGATGGCACCTTCTACTGCGGCACACATAATGGCCAAGGGAGCAGGATAGTTGTTGTGTGTCTTTTTTGCCAACACGGCCGGAACCACCGGAAGCATTTGTGCTACCTTAGGATTGGTTGGCACACCACCCGGCATTTTATAATCTTTCTCGTCCCAGGGCTGAGAGGCTTTGGTTACAGAAAGGATATAGGCTTTCGACTTGGCCAATAAATCTTCTTTGTCTGTTGCCAGTTCGTGAATGATGCCATCGGCAAGAGCCACCTTAGGCGCTACTTTTTTCCCTTCGGTTAAATAAGGGAAGGCCGGTTGCAAACCCATGATGCGCACCATGCGCGTTACTCCGCCACCACCGGGCAGCAAACCAAGTGTAACCTCGGGCAGACCGAGTTGAATCTTAGGATTGTCAATGACAATTCTGCGATGGCAGGCCAAAGGAATTTCGAACCCTGCGCCCAGTGCTGTACCGTTGATAGCAGCTACCACGGGTTTGCCTTGTGTTTCAATATAACGAAGGCCCGCTTTAAATTCTTCGGCACCATGAAATAAAATTTCGGCAGAAGTTTCTTTGAACAGTTCATCTACATCGGCACCCGCCATAAAACTTTCTTTGGCCGAGGTGATGATGATGCCGCGGATACTTTCTTTTTCTGCCTTCAGTCTTTCGATAGTAGCTCTGAAGGAGTCTCCGAAAGCATGATTAATAACGTTAGCCGATTTGCCTTCCAAATCCATGGTAAGGGTTACAATGTTGTCGCTGTCTTTACTCCACTTAAATGCCATGCTGTGAATTTTATAAGGGCAAGGATAAACAAAAAGCGCGAAGGGTTTCCTTCGCGCTTTGGTTAGTTGGTCAGGCGACCAACAACGGCAAGACTTCAAAGATTGGGTAGGACGGAATTGTTTTTTTATCTTCGTAATACAATGCCAACGATTTTAGTTATAGCGGGGTGGAGGTTTTATTTTTATGCAAATGAAAACAATGAACCTGTTCACATTCATGTGCAGAAGGCAGAAATGGAAGCTAAGTTTTGGTTGGATGAAGATTTGTTTGAAATTCGAGAAGCATTCTCCTACAAGATGAACTCAAGCGAAAAGAAAGAAGTACGGAAAATTATTTTTGAACACTTTGATTATATCATAGAAGAATGGAAACAATTCAAAAACCGAAAACAGTAACCGGCAAACAGGCAGTAGCTGTAAAGGGCGACTTTCTGGTTATTCAATATGAAGGGAGAGAATACAGCTTTGAGCTAAAGCATGTCTCTGCGCGATTGGCTAATGCCACACAAGCATTGCGCGAAAATTTTACCGTTTCTCCATCGGGTTATGGTATTCATTGGGTAGAACTGGACGAAGATATTTCGATAAATGCTTTGCTCAATAGCCGTATTGAAGATTGATAATACTTCATCCTGTTTAAATACTCACATAAAAAAAGCGCGAAGGGTTTCCTTCGCGCTTTGTAGTTTTAACAGCCGCAAGTTGCAAACTTGCTATCTCATTTAAAAACTTCGAAGTCACCCGCAGAGCCGGAAGACTTCGAAGAACGGGATTTTCTATATCTTCATAGAAGCAATCAACCTATCGATTACGATAAACAGTGAATTCAAATAAACGGCAACAAAACGAGGCGGAATTTGAATATTGGGAAGAACTGGAGGATGGTGAAAAGAAAATATTGGTTTGATGTAATGGGAAAAGTGAGTGGGTTTGCTCGCTATACAAAAGTGGTAAACGAAGAGGAAGTAACCATTTCTTTTTTACAGGAAATTTATGACAACGAAGGCAAGGTAACTCAGGTACACGATAAATATCCGATTGATAAAGGACACAAAAAAATAGAGCCATGATAACGAAGCAAATAATAGCGCAGCAACTTTTGAAATATCTGAACCATCAAATAACCTTACCCGTTTTAGTGGATTGGGCAGAAAACGCCATCATGCAAGGCAACGTGGAACCTGCCGAGCCCGGAACCCTGATGCAAATACTCGGGCGTATTGGTGCGGCAGATGTAAAAGAGTTTGGTTTGCTTTGGGAAGACTGCAACTCAATCATGCACCAATTGGGCTACGATATGAAGGTAGATGCTAAGTTAGCGGCATAAATACCTGCAATAACTACAATAAACTAAAAAGCGCGAAGGAAACCCTTCGCGCTTTTTAGTTTATTGTTTCTAAAATTACTGCAGCACTATTTCCTTGGTGCTTTTAATTGCTTGCGAAGCATCTAACACGTAAAGTATGTAAGTGCCATTGCCGCCCCAGGTGTTTACGTCTATATTAAACTGTTGCTGGGTTATGGTTTGATTAAATATCTGCTGGCCAATAGCATTGGTTATTTTAATTGAATAGCCTGCCATAGCGGCATAGTTGCCGTTATCTACTATTAAATGGTCGTGGGCGGGGTTGGGATAAACCGATACTGCATTTACATTATTAGGCGGGTTAACCCCTGTAAGGGTAACGTGCATATACAGGGTATCGTAAGCGCTGCATACATTGCCTGTAGTATCATATACTAAGGTGGTAGCGCTGGCTGTGTTGGTGCAACCGTTGCTATTAGTGTAGCTGTAGGTTATTAGTTTATTGCCCAAACCTACCTGAGCAGGGTTTAAGGTGTTACCGCTAAGACCGCCTGAGCCTGAGTAGGAGCCACCGCTTGGTGCACCGTTGAGGGTAAGGGTTGCTGCCTGATTATTAATAATAGCCGGTAAAGTAAATGTAGCTGTTGGCAAAGGATTTACAGATACGCCTTGTGATGCACTTGCCGTGCAACCGTTAGCGTTTGTTACTGTAACTGAGTAGGTATTTGTTTGAGTGGCAGTAATATTTTGCGTAGTTGCGCTGTTGCTCCAAGAATAACTACTACCGGCACTTGCATTTAATGCAACACTACCTCCTGCGCAAAACGTAGTGTTGCCTTGGGGAGATATAGAAGCAGTTACGCCAGTGCAAAGATTAGCCATGTGAAATAAGCTGTCCACATCGCAATCTGTGAGGGCGCGGTTGTAGATTCTTAGATCATCTATTTTGCCTTTGAAGAAGCGGCCATTTGAACCTTCTTTACCTATGAATAATTCTTGGGTTACTGAGGTTAGATTTAAACTGCCCGTTGCTGAACCAAGCAAAACATTATTTTGGTAAAGGTTTAAAGTGGTGCCGTCATAAGAACCCGCTATATGAACCCATGAGTTGATTGGCATAGCGGCAGTATCTTCATAAGAAACCGGAGTAACTCCATTTCTAAGGTAAAATTGAGCGCCACAGCATGTGCCCATGTTGTCAACTGTTTCAAAAGCAATACCGTCACCAGTTCCGCTCATTTTACCAATGGGAGTTCGTTCGTTTAACGGACCTGTTGTGCCCATTGTATAGTCAGGTGAGTTGAGCCAAAAAGAAAAACTTACTGCTGTGCTAAAAGTGAGTGATGCGCTATGAGCAACTTGTATGAAATTAGAGGTGCCGTTAAAATCATAAGCGCTGTTTGTATTGCCGAATCGATCCGTTGTAAGTGTTGCACCGGTCACTGTTCCATTGTTGTTATTTCCACTTGCATCGTTTGCATTGTTGGTGAAAGGATAGGAAGCAACTAAACCCGTGGTGATGTTGGGAGTGGTGCAATTTGTTCCATTGAAAACCTGTGTTACTTCAGTAGTGGTGAGAACGCGGTTCCAAACGCCTAAGTCATCTAACTTGCCATTTTGAAACCAGCTCGCTATCGACTTCCCTATTTGAATTTGGTTTAGGGTGGTGTGAATTAAAGTAGCAGAAGATTGAGATTGGAAAACACCGTTGATGTATAATTTAGAAGTATTAGTGGTGAAATCGCAAGTAAGTAAAACATGATACCACGTATTAAGGGTTGGAGAACTTAATCCATCCACGGTCATAGTTGAAGCTATTCCGTTTGGACCGCTACTTCCTACAAATTTGGTTCCGACTTGGTCATACAGAATTTTAAAGTTATTGGTATTTCCAGCGTCCCATAAACTCATAATTGTTGATGGCGAGGATAGGTTGAATGCTGCTATGTTTGTCCAACCAGAAAGGGTCAGACCACTGACAACGCCAGTATTAATGGTGGTAATCAGGTTGACATTGATTGAAGATGAAGTGCCGTTAAAACTGTAGGCAGAGTTGGGGTTGCCAAATCTATCAGTTGTTAATGTAGCGGAAGTAACGGTTCCATTGTTTCCATTTCCGCTCAAATCATTGGCATTGCCATTGAAAGGATACCACGCTACAAGACCCGTGGTAGGAATTTGAGAAAAGGCATTTAGGCTAAATGCCAAGCATAGAAAGAATAAGACTTTTTTCATACTGTTATGTTTTTGCTTCGCTTACTCTATGATTCAGTTTTTCGGCTTACACTGTTTATTTTTAAAAAAAACCCGCTTCAAAATGAAGCGGGGCTTCGGAATCTACTTAGGGCCCAACAGGCGGAATGGGTGGCGGTGGAGGCACCGGCTGATTGTTAGATGTTTTATGCGGTTGTGGCGAATCATCTACCACAAAACCCCATTCACCTAATTTCTTCGGGTTTGTTTTGTTGCGCGCCAATAATAAATCGCGCAACGATGTTAAAAAAAACATACCCGTGCCCGGTTGGTCAACGCTCATACCTTCTGCGATACCCAAGGCGTTATTTCGGGTAACGGTTAATTCCTCCGCTTTTTTGTAAGCCTCCTTCTGCTGCTTGTTGGCTAACTTGGCTGTATCGCGAAAGGCGATATAGTCGGTTAGTTCCTGTGCAGTAAGGGTGCCGTTTGGAGCCAGCGCCTGCTCCTTTTCAATTGTTTCATCCATCAAGTCTAATAACTCGTCCGGATTTTCTGGAATAATTACTCTTGCCATTGTTAATTGGTTTTTGAGGTTAAAAAATTAAATTTTTGATTAAAAACGCATGGTTTTGGCTTTTGAAGTTCAACTCCGGGGCTCCGGAGTTGAACTCCTGAACGCGGGAGTTGGACTCCCCGACACCGGAGTTGCACTCCCGTGCATCGGAGTTGGGCTTCTGAACGCGGCAGTTGAACTCCGAGGCTTGGGAGCTGAACTCCAGGACACCAAAGTTGGACTCTTGACCTACGAACTTTAGCTCCGGTGTGCGGGCCTTGAACTCCGGCACATTGGCCTTTGACTTCCGGACATCGGTGTTGAACCTTTCGAAAGCAGAATAAACTTTTCTAAGCCCGGTATTTGAATATGCGAAATCAGAAATTAGCTTTCGCGCGACCCCCCCCCCCGAATTGTGCAAAGCTTTGAGGCGCTGCCATAGCGATGCGAGCTGAGTTTTCAGCGATAGTAAGAGACGATATGTTGTTTGAAAATCTCATGCGGGATGAGCTTGCTTTCTGTTAATGTGTTAGCAATTATAGTATCTTACTTCCACATGACCAAATTTATTTTTTGGGGCCTTTTTCGGCAGGTAACCAAGCTGCGTTTGGTGCCTGAGCAGTGAATATAGACGGAGAGTGAGGAGGTTTTTGAGGAAGAACCTTTTCTTCTCAATCTAATTTCAACCCCTGCACAAAAGCGGGAATATCAAAGGCCAGTTCGCAGTTGCCATGCAGGGCAAAACGGCTAATCGTATCGTTTGGAACGTAGGCACCGTTTATTAATTCGAATATTTCGGTGGTTTTGGTGTCCGGATTAACTAACAGGTAAAATTTAACGCCTTGTGTTTCGTAGAGTTTATGTTTAATGTGCCTGTCTTTCAGCGAAGTGGCTTTAGAAAGAATTTCAATGATAAGAGTAGGGGGGAAAGTGAGAAAATTCTCTTTCATGTCTCCGCACACAATCATTAAATCTGGCCGCACCGTGGTGTCATCGCTAATTATCCAATCTAATTCATAAAACACTTCGCAATCTTTGCAAGCCCCACCGGTTTCTAAAAGTTCATCCAACACACCCAGCAATTTCTTTCCAACACGCTGATGTTGTTTCAGAGGAGAGGGACTCATGGAATGAGGATGACCATCAATCAATTCCCAATGACCTTCCCAAAGTGCGTAGTCCTTATAGGTATATCGTGGGATATATTCGAATGCTTTCATGCAACGAAGATAATTTATTTTTTATTTACCCATACAACTGTTCTTTGTAAACTTGTTCTGGCTATGGTCAGCTGGCAGAAGATACCGCTTTGATTTCTCTGTTCCCGAATGCCGAATTCTTTAAATTCGCATCGGGTCTGCTTCTTCATTTGGATTTTTCATTTGTGTCGTTATATTTGCGCTCCCAAATTTTAAAGAAATATGTACGCAATAGTTGAAATAGCCGGACAACAGTTCAAGGCAGAAGCAGGAAAGAAACTTTATGTTCATCGTTTGGAAGGAAATGCAGGCGATGC